>JAHLLD010000007.1 GCA_020444325.1 bacterium | reverse complement strand
CCCAGTTGTCGGCGGTGCTTGAGGCCTGGTAGGTCAGGTTGACATCGTTCTTGTTTCCGGTCTCGGACTGGAAGGTCACAGTGTTCACCGAAGAGGCACCGGGAATCTGATCAAGCTCGATCTGTTCGTTGTAGGTGCCGGGGCGTACGTTGAAGACCACGGGACCGCAGAGACCAAATGCTGTGAGGGCATTTGCTGCGTCGTTGAATGTCGCGAAATCAGGAGATGCACCACCGATGGTGAATGTCCCGGCAACTGCTGCCTGGGTTACGACACTGCTGGTGTCATTGTTGTTGATGGTATCCTGCACGCCATTGGGCATGGTGGTCCAGGCCTTGATGGTGTAGGGGATGCCAGCCTGAAAGTTCATGTTCGTGAGTGTGATCTGCGTTTCACGCGCCGCGCTTGTCGTGGTGTCGAGAAGCCCAGTCCAGCTATACGGGGTCTGTGCCACGCCGTTCAATTCCCAGTTGATCGTGGCGGCGGTCAGCTGATTGGTACCGAAATTGTGCAACTGAACGGTAACGTCCTCGTTGCCGGCACAGAAGTTGATCGGGGAAAGAATCGCGGAGATACCGGCGTCGTTCGGACCGACGATTCCCTCGTCATACGTGATCTTTCCATTGAACTGACGCGGGAAGAAACCGAAATTCGTCAGGGAGCTCATGCCCCAGCACTCGGTGTCGATGGAGAGGTAGCTGTCCGAGAAAACATACGGGGTGACACCGGTGTTGTAGTTGACACTCCCGCTGCACATCACGATGAAACCGTACTTGTCGTTTGGGTTGAGAAGGAGATCGAGATCGACAGGGATTTCCACATAGGTCGCAGCACCCTGTCCAGTGACGGTTGCCTGCCCCATCTGGACCCAGCCAGTGGTGCGGTAATTACCGCTGGCGTCCTTAAGTCCACCTGCGTTTCCATAAATGGTGCAGGTGTTGGAGCCGGAATACGGAGTCGTCCAGATGCGATAGAGTCGCACCGACTTGAGCGCCGTGACTTCAAAGGAAATACCTGCCTGGCCGTTCGTTCCGTGCAGGTTGGTGCTCAGTGACATCGAGCCCTGCGCCATTGCTGCAGGACTACCCATGCCAAAGGCAAAAAGGAAGGCGAATGCGCACAGGGTGATACCCCAGAGCAACCGCCTGGAAACGGTGGAATGATTCATGCTGTAACCTCATGGATGAGTTGAAGGAAAAAAGGAATCATTTGTATGTGCATCGGACCTGTGGCCCAACACGTGTATTTTATTCACATGCCTCTAGAAGGGGCAGTGAAATTGCACTCGGTACGACTGCAATTCGAAGTTCATGGTTTGTGAAGTCCTCGAATCCAACCAATAATAGGGGAAATTGCTGGAAAAGTCAACAACTGTGAATATCCCTCACATGAGCGGATAGAGCAGGTAGCAGATCGCAGATTACAAATCGCAAATTGCAGATTTCAGATGGCAAACCGGGCAGGAGCGGGGATTGCTTCCCGTTGTGTGTCCCGGGATGCTTGCTGGATGCCCGGAAGCAATCCCTGATCGTCAAAGTCTGGCGGAATGGGCTGAGTATGGAAAGATGGAATGATGGAAAAATGGAAATATGGCATCGGGGCGCATGATTCCATTTTTCCATCGTTCCATCTTTTTATCAACGGCAAAGGCCCCGGGCAATTGAATGCCCGGGGCCTTTACGGTAAGTCAGGAGACAGCGCGGGAGCTTATTTGCTCAGGGCCATCTTGATGGTCTTCGTGAAGCTCATGCCCGATTCGGCACCGGTCATGCTCACGGTTGCGATGTACGTCCCGCTCGAAAGCTGCGAAGCGTCGAACTGCACTTCATGCAGACCCTGGTCGACGTTGCCGTTGACCAGTTCCGCAACCTGACGTCCAAGCGCGTCGGTCACCACCAGGCGCACATGCGACTGTTCGGGAACCGAGAACTTGATCATCGTGGTCGGATTGAAGGGGTTCGGGTAGTTCTGATCCATCGCGAAGCTGGCCGCGGCCGGCGTGCCGGACTTCGGCGTGCCACCGTAGTACGGAGTCGTCTGTGCCCAGTTCAGCTTCATGGCGATGTAGTCCATGTTGTTGACAACGCCGTTACCGTCGGTATCCATGTAGCAACCTTCGGGGGTGTACCACGGGGCGGCTGCCTGCGGCTTCCACTCGATGTAGGTGAACGGATTGGTCTCGGCATCGGCCTGGTAACGGGCGGGACCGCTCAGCCAGGTCGAACGCAGGTTGGCGTTGTAGATATAGAGATTGAGCTCGCGGCGGTCAGTGTAGTTGACGATGCCGTCATTGTTGACGTCACCCGGCCACACGACGCAGGGCTTCTGTCCTTCACCCACGACGAGCAGAGCGACAGGATACGGCATGTAATCGCGGTACACGTCGCAGCTGTTCTTCGTGTTGAAAATGACTTCGACCTTGTAGGTGCCTGCCTGCAGCGACTGCGGGAGGGTGATGTACTGCACGCCGCTCAGCGGCATGTTGTATGCCTTGGCTGCCTGGAAGCTGGTCTGCCATGCGAGGGTGTTGGTGGTCACGTCGAAGAACTGCACGGTGAAGGTGACCGTGGAAGCAAACTCGGGGAAGGTGACCGAGTATTCGACACCGACGGTGCCGGGTGCTTCGGCGTAGGCGGCGGGGAAGCCGTTGCCATCGACGAACTGATAGTTGAGGCTGCCGGGTGCGACATAGCAGGCTTCGTCGGCGCCACGGTAGGGATTGACGCGGGTTTCACCGTCGATGTCCTGCGTCACGGAAGCGAGCAGGGTACCGAAGAGATCGGTGTCGTCGTCAGAAGGACTCGCAAGGTGCAGGTCGCCCGTTAAAACGTCGTTGAAGGAGACGCCCTTGTCGATGGAATTTGCGTTCATGCCGGTCGCGGCCTGCAGTGCGGCGAGATCCGCACGGTTGCCGCCCCAGTATGCCAGCACGTTGCCGTTGGTGTGGAACAGATTGTAATCCATCGAATTGACGTATCCGTTGCCGACTTCATACCAGCACATGCCGGCTCCATCCTGATACAGGATGTTGTTGATGATATCAGATCCCTGTGCATAGGGAGCATAAACCAGACGACTGCTACTGTACGGGGTGTTGCTGTAGTAGGTGTTGTGTGCGAATAGGGTGTTGTACATGCGATAGGCGTATGTACAGTAGTACACCTGGTTGTTATCGCGGATGGTGATCATGTTGTTGACAAAGCGGGAGTTGCCGGACTGGTAGTAGTTCTCATAATAGAAATACACACCGTATGCATACGATCCACCGGTGGAATAGACCTTGTTGCGCTCGACCTGGGAATCATATCCGTAGTAGAACGAAACGGGATAGCGATACGTGTAGACGTTGTTTGCTTCCTGAATGACGGTGTTGTCGAGGAACCTGATCTTGCCGAGGTAATACCCGTAGTAGGGACGGTAGTACTGGCCGGTGAACTCACAGCCCTGGATCAGGACATCATCTTCGGTTGAAGTGCTGCCGCTACCATACATGTACATTCCATATCCTCCCTCACGGATACCGCAATCGATGAACGAGGTGCGATGGTTCAACGTACCGGTGTTGGAATACACAGGTGCCACGTAAGTGGATGTGGAGTTGACGTCCGGGGCGATAAGTTCGCAGTTTATGAAGCTGTTGTCCGTTCCTGAGCCGCTGAAGAATACCACGCGACCGTAGGAAGTATTGGTCGCCGTCATGGTCATGTCCTTGAACGTGACCCACTCGGCCTGACCAATGCTGACAACCCAGTTGTCAGAAGTACTGGAGGCCTGGTAGGTCAGGTTGACGTCGTTTTTGTTTCCGGTCTCGGACTGGAAGGTGATGGTATTTGTTGAGGATGCACCGTCGATCTGATCAAGTTCGATCTGTTCGTTGTAGGTGCCGGGACGCACGTTGAATGTCACCGGTCCGCACACGCCGAACTGATTCAAATCGTTCACGGCAGTGGAAAAATCCGGATAGTCGGGGGATGCGCCACCGATCGTGAACGTTCCTGAAATCGCAGCCTGCACTGTGACGATGGCGGAGTCATTCCGCGAGACGGTGTCCTGTACGCCGTTGGGCATTGTCGGCCATGCGGCAATCGTATAAGGGGTACCGTTCTGGAAGTTCATGTTCGCGAGCGTCACCTGCGTCGAACGCGTGGTGATGTTCAGCGTGTCAAGATTGCCGGTCCAGCTATAAGGGGTTTGCGGCACACCATTGATTGTCCAGTTGATCGTGGCCGAAGTCAGGGGGTTGGTGCCGTAGTTGCGAAGCGTCACGGTGACGTCTTCGTTGCCGGCGCAGAAACTCGACGGGGAATCAATTGAGTAGATACCTGCGTCGTTCGGACCGGTGATAGGAGGAATGTAATAGACTTCCGTTCGGGCCACCGGACCGCCGGTCTCCTGCGATACGGCGCCGATGGGCCAGCTACCGGACTGCCACACCATACGCGTCAGCGTGCAGGGCTGTCCGAGAATCGAGGAGGAGAAGGGACCGGAAGGTGTTGCATAGGAATTGTAATTCGTTGTGCCACCGCCACTGCGTGCGCCGAAAACGGCGATAATATCTCCGGCGTTGATCTCAACATAACAGGAGATAATGTTCGTACCTGTCACATTGGTCCAGAGACCAAGCGTCGTGCCAGTCGCTGTGGTCGGATATGCGGGAGGAGTGTTGGCAAACTTGATGATCTGCACACTCTGCGGCGTGGTGCCGACATCAGTCGGAACGCGGACGCCAACGATCACGAAATCAGTAGGAGCAGTAAACCAGAACCCACGGACCTGGGAGGCCGTATACGTGTTGCCATAGTTCGGCAGCGGGATCATGGTCTGTGCTTCAAGAGTGCTTCCTGAAAGCAGAAGCAGTGCGAGAACAACACCCGCCAGGCTGTACGTCAAGCCCTGACGAGATCTCTGTGTCGAATTTCTCATCGAATACCTCATGGAAATTTTGGGAAAAACAGGTTTATGATTGGTGGATGTTACTCTTTCCTTCAGGTGATGAATCGGTTGGAATAATTGCAGCGGGGTGCGTTGCTTTTATTCACAGTGACTCGCGGAATTGGAAATTTGACTTCCTCGGGGACACTGTACCCTAAAAATTAGAGAGGCAAAGATTAAAAAGCAAGGGGAATGCAATGCGGTACTCCGAAAATGCACTCCGCAAACAAATGTATTGAAAGAACTTAGACGGCGACTTCCCCCTGCGCTGGCGAGTACGGAATTTTTCAAAAAAATGCGGGAGAATTAGTATCAGTGAAAAAAAGTCACATTTATCCCGCAGTTATCTCCACGAGTACACCTTACAGTCCTGTTGCTGATCGAAGCATGGAAGCATGGAAAAATCGAAATATGGCGTCGCGGTGTATGCTTCCATTCTTCAGTATTTCCATGTTGACATAAACAAAAAACCCCTCCGAAAGGAGGGGCCTTTTGTTTCCATGAGGCTATCAGGATGTGCTATTTGCTGAGCACCATCTTGATATTCTTCGTGAAGCTCATGCCCGATTCGGCACCGGTCATGCTCACGGTTGCGATGTACGTCCCGCTCGAAAGCTGCGAAGCGTCGAACTGCACTTCATGCAGACCCTGGTCGACGTTGCCGTTGACCAGTTCCGCAACCTGACGTCCAAGCGCGTCGGTCACCACCAGGCGCACATGCGACTGTTCGGGAACCGAGAACTTGATCATCGTGGTCGGATTGAAGGGGTTCGGGTAGTTCTGATCCATCGCGAAGCTGGCCGCGGCCGGCGTGCCGGACTTCGGCGTGCCACCGTAGTACGGAGTCGTCTGTGCCCAGTTCAGCTTCATGGCGATGTAGTCCATGTTGTTGACAACGCCGTTACCGTCGGTATCCATGTAGCAACCTTCGGGGGTGTACCACGGGGCGGCTGCCTGCGGCTTCCACTCGATGTAGGTGAACGGATTGGTCTCGGCATCGGCCTGGTAACGGGCGGGACCGCTCAGCCAGGTCGAACGCAGGTTGGCGTTGTAGATATAGAGATTGAGCTCGCGGCGGTCAGTGTAGTTGACGATGCCGTCATTGTTGACGTCACCCGGCCACACGACGCAGGGCTTCTGTCCTTCACCCACGACGAGCAGAGCGACAGGATACGGCATGTAATCGCGGTACACGTCGCAGCTGTTCTTCGTGTTGAAAATGACTTCGATCTTGTACGTGCCCGCCTGCAGTGACTGCGGGAGGTTGATATACTGCACGCCGCTCAGCGGCATGTTGTATGCCTTGGCGGCCTGGAAGCTGGTCTGCCATGCAAGGGTGTTGGTGGTCACGTCGAAGAACTGCACGGTGAAGGTAACCGTGGAGGCGAACTCGGGGAAGGTCACCGAATACTCGACACCGACAGAACCAGGAGCCTCTGCATAGGCTGCGGGCAGTCCCTGTCCGTCAACAAAGCTGTAATTCAGACTACCCGGTGCAACGTAGCAGGCTTCGTCGGCACCGCGGTAGGGGTTGACGCGAGACTCGCCGTCGATATCCTGCGTCACCGAAGCGAGCAGGGTACCGAAGAGATCCGTGTCGTCGTCGGAGGGACTCGCCAGATGCAGATCGCCGGTTGCCGGATCGGCAAAGGTGACGGATTTGGAGATGGTGTTCGCATCCATACCTGAGTAGGACTGCAATGCACTCAGCGTGCTCCGCGTACCGGCCCAGTATGCGAGGTTGTTTCCATTCGTATAGAGCAGGTTGTAATCGGAGTTGTTGATGTATCCGTTGCCGTTCACATACCACGCATATCCTGCACCGGTGTGGTAGAACATGTTGTTGTAAAACTCGCAACCCTGCGGGTAATAAGAATAGTACGCGTAACTGCTCGAGTAGTTCGTGTTTATGGTGACGGTGTTGTGCGCTACCAGCGTGTTATACGAGCGGTACTGGTACACGCCGTAATACGTCCGCGTCGCTGTGTTGAGTATGGAAACCATATTGTTAACAAAGCGAGTTGAACCGGATTGGTAGTAGTTCTGGTAATAGAGGTAGACACCGTATCCATAGCTGCCACCATCGGAGAAGAACACGTTTCGCTCAATACTGTTATCCTGTCCATAATAGAAGGACGCAGGATAGCGATATGAATATGCCGGGTCCGTCAGATAAATCTTGTTTTCCAGAAAACTCATGCTGCCGAGATAGTACGTCCGGATCGGGGAGTAATACTGCCCGGTAAACTCGTTGCGGAGGAAGACGTTGTTGTCTTCGGTCGAGGTGGTACCACCACCGTAAAGGTACATTCCATAGGAACCCTCACGAATGCCGCAGTCCTTGAAGGTCGTGCGGTGATTCATGGTGCCGCTTTCGGAGTACACGACTGCCAGGTAAGTGGACGTGGAATTCGAGTTGCGTCCGACCAGTTCACAATTGTCAAAGGTGTTGTCCGTGCCGCCACCACTGAAGTAGACGACGCGTGCATACGAGCTGCCGGTCGCTGTGATGGTCATGTCCTTGAATGTCACCCACTCTGCGAGACCGATATTCACGACCCAGTTGCTGCTGCTACTTGTTGCCGAGAACGTGAGATCCACATCGGCCTTGTTCCCGGTTTCTGACTGGAAGGTGATGGTGTTCACCGACGAGGCGCCGTTGATGGCGTCGAGTTCGATCTGTTCGTTGTATGTGCCGGGACGCACGTTGAAAACGACAGGACCGCAGAGGCCAAACTGGTTCAGGTCGGCGACTGCCGATGCGAAATCGGCGTAATCCGGACTCGCACCGCCAATGGTGAAGGTGCCGGCGATTGCTGCCTGCGTAACGACACTGCTGCTGTCATTATTGTTGATCGTGTCCTGCACACCATTGGGCATGGTAGTCCATGCAGTGATGGTGTAAGGGACGCCCGACTGGAAGTTCATGTTCGCGAGCGTGATCTGTGTCTCGCGCGTGGTGGCATTCGTCGTATCAAGAAGTCCCGTCCAGTTGTACGGGCTCTGCGCTACGCCGTTCAGCTCCCAGTTGATGGTCGCGGAAGTGAGCTGGTTGGTGCCGAAGTTGTGCAGCGATACCTTGACGTCCTTGTTCCCGGCGCAGAAGTTCACCGGGGAATCGATAGAAGCGATACCGGCATCATTCGGTCCGGTAATCCCTTCATCGTAGGTGATCTTCCCATTGAACTGGCGGGGATAGAAACCGAAGCTCGTCGGTCCGGTCATGCCCCAGCACTGCGTGTCAATCGAAAGATAGCTGTCGGAAAAAATGTAAGGAGACTGCCCTGTATTATAGTTGACGTTTCCACTGCACATGATGACGAAGCCGTACTTGTCATTCGGTCCGAGCAGCAGATCAAGGTCAACGGGAATTTCAACGTAGGTGCCGTAACCCTGCCCGGTAACCGTGGCCTGGCCGAGCTGTGTCCATCCCGTTGTCCTGGGATTGCCGCTGGCATCCTTGAGTCCCGCAGGGTTTCCATAAATGGTGCAGGTGTTGGAGCCGGAATACGGCGTTGTCCAGAGACGATAAAGACGGACAGACTTCAGAGCGGTGACCTCGAAGGAAATACCGGCCTGACCGTTTGTTCCGTGAAGGTTGGTGCTCAGTGTCATGCTGCCCTGTGCAAGCGCCTGCTGCGATCCCTGAGGAAAGAGCAAAAACGCAAGCAGCAGAGCTGCTGTGATAAGAGGGATCCGGCTGTTCAGCCGCCCACTATTAAACATCGTGAAGCGATGCGTCATGGTTGTTGCCTCATGCTGGTTGATAGAACTGAAGAATTATGCATACTACATTGCTGTGCTATTTATTCACACTTTATCCAGAGTAGGGGAAAAAGTGTTCAGATCCGGTTGTTGTTTAGATAGAATATGAACTACGAAGTCCAAAGTCAAGGGGAAATCAGGTCTGTCCCACGAAGCTTTAATTCCCGTTATTCGTTTATTATTAATTACTTAGAAGAGTTTGCCCCATGCCCCCACCACGCCTGTCGAAAAAAATAGTGCTTTTTATTCACATGAGAATAAAAGCAACAACTTTGTGGAGTGGAGGAATTATGCAGAATCTGCATATTGGATCCATTCGACTGTTCTGCGGCGATTGGTCCAGAGAGCACTGAAGAATTATGCAGAATCTGCATATTTGATACAGTGGACTGCCGGTCTGAGTGACTGGCGAGGGAAGAGACAAAAATGCGGGAGGGCGCGCTTCTTGGAATGCGCCTTCTCGAATACGTGCTTCCCCGTTGCTCGGCGGAATTGCTTACGCGGAGGGAGGTTTGCACAGGGCTGCAGCCCTTGGCGGGGGAAAGGCACTACCTTGTTATTCAGGTGGTCAAATACTATGTTTTGTGCTTCGCATCATGGCATTTGCAGCTGGGCATTTCCCGTTGCATGCCTGCCATTTCGTAACAGCAGAGACAGAAAATCTATGTGTGGGATTCTCGGGTATATCGGATCACAGGAAGTGGCGCCAATCGTTGTTGACGGACTCAAACGCATGGAGTACCGCGGGTATGATTCCGCCGGACTCGCGGTTTTGAGCAACGGACGAGTCGACATCCTTAAACGCGCAGGCAAGGTGACAGACCTCGAAAACCTGGTTGAACTGCACCCGCTTTCTTCCACGATCGGTATTGGACATACGCGCTGGGCGACACATGGTGTGCCGAACGATATCAACGCCCATCCGCATATCGATCATACAGGACAAATCGCACTGGTACACAACGGTATCATCGAAAACCACGCCGCTATTCGGCAGCGGTTGCGTCGTGACGGAGTAGAATTCGAAACGGACACGGATACCGAAGCCCTTGTGCAGCTGATATCGGCGTTCTACGATATCACCAGCGATCTGGAGCAGGCCGTACGCCTCGCGCTCAATGAGATTGACGGCACGTTCGGCATCGTTGTCATTTCCAGCCGTGAACCGGATAAGCTGATCGCAGCCCGCAGGGGAAGCCCCCTCGTCCTCGGCATCAACGACGGTGAATACTTCATCGCCTCGGATGCGTCGGCGATCGTGGGACATACCCGTCAGGTCATTTTTCTCGAGGATGACGACGTCGCCACGCTTACGCGTGAGGGCTATGAGGTCAAGACGCTGGGTGACGAAGTGGTTGAGCACGAGATCGAAGAAATCACCTATGATATCGAGCAGATCGAAAAGGGCGGTTTCGAGCATTTCATGCTCAAGGAGATTCATGAGCAGGCGCAGACCATCATGGATTCCATGCGCGGACGTCTCCTCCTGGAAAAGGGAACGGCAAAACTCGGAGGCCTCCGCGAAGTTCTGCCCGTGCTCAACAACGCACAGCGCATCATCATTACCGCCTGCGGAACGTCATGGCATGCCGGTCTCGTCGGTGAGTACATGCTTGAGCATTATGCGCGCATTCCGGTCGAGGTTGAATACGCATCCGAATTCCGCTACCGCGACCCGATCATCAACGAAAATGATGTCGTTATTGCGATCAGTCAGAGTGGTGAAACAGCTGATACGCTTGCGGCGCTGCGTGAGGCCAAACTGCGCGGTGCGACGGTCATCGGCATCTGTAATGTTGTCGGGAGTACGATAGCGCGTGAAACGCATGCCGGGGTTTACATTCATGCCGGTCCCGAGATCGGTGTTGCTTCCACCAAGGCTTTTACCGCGCAGCTTGTCGCCCTCTCGCTGCTGACGCTCATGCTCGGACGCAACCGGGGGTTCATCAGTTTTGAGGAAGGAAAGGAGTTCGCCCAGGAACTGCTGAATATTCCCTCCAAGGTCGAACAGATTCTCAGCGACACCGAGCCGATCAAGCAGCTGGCTGAACGCTACTACGAGTCGACGAATGCATTGTATCTCGGTCGTGGATATAATTTCCCCGCCGCTCTTGAAGGCGCACTGAAGCTCAAGGAAATATCCTACATCCATGCGGAAGGCTATCCCGCAGCGGAGATGAAGCATGGTCCCATCGCGCTTATCGATGAGAATATGCCCGTCGTCTTTATCGCACCGCAGGACCGTATCCACGAAAAGGTCATCAGCAATATCCAGGAAGTGAAGGCCCGGAAGGGGCAGGTGATTTCCATTGTCAATCATGAAGACGATGTCATCGACGGTATGGCGGACCATGTGATCTGTATCCCGCGGACGCTGGATTTTCTTTCCCCCATGCTCACGAGTATCCCGCTGCAGCTCCTTGCGTATTATATTGCCGTCAAACGCGGCTGCAACGTGGATCAGCCCCGCAATCTCGCCAAGAGTGTGACCGTCGAATAAGCGCACCGGAAGGAAAACCGTGATCGCAACGGAAGCAAAGAAACACAGTACGGTGGAGATGGTGCAGGATATCCTGCGCATGAAGGAGGAGATGAATGCGGTGATCCTGGCGCACTATTACCAGGATTCCATCATACAGGATATCGCAGATATCCGTGGCGACAGCTTCGAGCTCTCCCGCCGCGCGCGCGAGGTGAAGGCAGATGTTATCGTCTTTGCCGGTGTGCATTTCATGGCGGAAACCGCAAAGATTCTGAATCCCGATAAGACTGTATTGCTGCCAGACATGAACGCGGGCTGTTCGCTGGCGGAAAGTGCACCGGCGCACCTGTTCCGGCGATTTCGCCAGCAGCATCCGGAATATCTCGCCGTGACATATATCAACTGCACGGCTGAGGTGAAAGCGCTGAGCGACGTCATTTGCACCTCCAGCAGTGCGGAACGCATTCTCGAAAAGCTTCCACCCGAGCTTCCCGTGCTCTTTTCCCCCGACAAGAATCTCGGGAACTATATGCGCGAGAAAACCGGGCGCAACATGCTTCTCTGGCAGGGCGTGTGTACGGTGCATGAGCAGTTCAGCGAGGAACGCATCGCTGCCCTGCGTGAGGAAGCGCCGGACGCGGAGGTGATCGCGCATCCGGAATGTGAAGGGGTGGTGCTGCGGCTTGCGGATTTCATTGGTTCCACCGGCGCCCTGTTGAAATATGTGCAGGAGAGCGCAGCAACCCGTTTCATTGTGGCCACGGAATCCGGTATACTGCATCAAATGCAGAAAGCCGCTCCGGAAAAGGAGTTTATTGCCGCGCCGCCCGATAATGGCTGTGCCTGCAATGTTTGCGACTATATGAAAGTCAACACACTGGAGAAGCTGCATCGCTGCATGAAGCAGCGGAGCCCGGAAATTCACATCGATGAGGAGTTGAGGACGCGCGCATTGCGTCCCATCGAGCGCATGCTTGAACTCGCGGATGCGGATGCGCAGCAGGCGGATCGCATCCTGCGGGAAATCCATCTCCCATTCGAAGGATGATTTCAGACTAGCATTTCATTTTACAGTACATTCGTTCTCATCAAACGAGGTTCTCATGAAGAAAGTGTTCCTGATTGCCCTGCTGTTCGCGGTAATGACAGGTGGTGCTCGCGCGCAGCAGATCATCGACCTGTTCCATTATCAGCCTGAACAGAATTATTTCGTACTCAACCTCCCTTCAGGCTCAATGTCTGTTGCACGTTTTCAGCTCGAGCGTGCGGCAAAGCTGCATGAAATCAACGTGTGGTTCTCCCCGGCGCAGGGTGCCACTGCCGGTGACTCCGTCAACGTGTACCTCTTCGGCAGCGAAGGTGGCGGCGCGTTTCCGCTGCTTCTTCAGCCCATCGTGACCTTCAAGGCCTGGATACCGGTTGAGACCAATACACTTGTGCGCTTTGCGCTGCCCGAGCCGAAGCTGACCTTCGTGCGTCCCACGAATTTCTTCGTTGGTGTGCAGATGCTCGGAGACAATATGAAAGTGCGCATGGACCGCTACACGCAGATTCCTGATTGCGCGACGAGCGAAGGCGATACGTTGTACACCAGTTCATTCTGGATCCCTGCAAATCCGCCAACCATTCCTTACGGCTATGCTCTCTCCGGTGGGATGGCGATGAATAACTGGTATATCGGCACCAAGGTCGAGTACCTCGATCTACCGCAGACCATGTTCAGCAACGCCACACTGCTTGCCGGTGTGAATGCCATGCCTGAAGGCATGCGCGTCAGCTGGGGCGACTATAACAGCGATGGAAACCAGGATTTGATCTACGGTTCCCACCTGTACCGCAACGATGGCAACGGAAGCTTCACGGATGTCGGCGCCGGTGCAGGTTACGACGGCGGCAGCGACGTGAACATGTTTGTCGATATTGACAATGACGGTGATCTCGATATCGTCTGTCAGCCCGAAAACATCCTCTACTTCAACGAGGATGGCAGTTTCCGTAAAGTGACCGGCGGGGAAACCGGCATGGGAATCAGCCGCAACACGACGGCCATGAGTTTCGCGGATTACGACTTCGACTCGTACCCTGATCTCTTCGTCGCGAACGGCGAATACATATACAAGCAGAATCCGCAGAACCCCAGCGATTCCGCACTGGTGCCTGGTGCCGCGTGGGAAGCCTTTTTCTACGGCAATACGCAGACCGGAAAATTCCGTGATGTGAAGAGCAGCGTGCTCGGTGGGTATCGTGCCGGACAGTATGGACGCAATCCTTACAACCAGCAGGAGACCGTGTCGGGATATCGTCCCATCACCGGTGCAAACTGGGTTGATGTCGATGGTGACGGGGATCTCGATCTCTACGCCTGCAACAACCGTCTGCAGCCGAACTACCTGTTTGAAAACCAGGGGACAGGCTTCTTACGTGAAGTCTCCTCACTGCACGGCCTGCAGGGTGTCGTGAAAACGGACCCGAATCTGGTCGGCTTTTTCGGTAACAGCCGAGGCTGCGATTTCGCAGATTACGACAATGACGGCGATCCCGATCTCTTCATAGGCGAAGCGCTTGAGAAGTTCCGCCTCGCTGCGGGAGACATGACTGCGGTGTGGACGAATTCGGGTCCCCCGAACGCCCAGTACTCCCAGGTTCCGAATACGACCAGCAAGCTCAATTTCCATCTCTATGACGGCGACGTTGCCTGGGGCGATTTCGACAATGACGGTCTTCTCGATGTGCTGGTCACCTCAGGTGAAAATTGCTTCAATGCCACGCTGTACAAGCAGAATGCGGATCAGAGTTTCACCAATGTCAGCTACTCCGCCGGAATCGATGCCGTTAACAGCCTCGGTGTTGCATGGGCGGATTATGACAACGACGGCGATCTCGATGTTGCCATCGCAACGGAAACGGGCCTCCGCCTCTACCGCAACGATATGGCGGCAGCGGGCAACTGGGTCGCGTTCGACCTCCGCAGCATAAACTCCAATTCCTATGCTATCGGCGCCAAGATCGATGTCATCGTTGGTGGCACGACCTACACGCGCTGGGTTACGGCAGGAAAGGGCGCCGGCTCGCAGGAGCCGTACGTGCAGCACGTGGGTATCGGAGAAGCCACGTCTGTCGATTCCGTCATGGTGCGCTGGCCTGACGGCAAGAAGCTCACGCTCAATGACGTGGATATCAACATGATTCACGTGGTTGAAGAGCAGCCGCCGGTTTCCGTGGGTGGCAATCCCGCAGCACCGGTCGCCATGCAGCTCGATCAGAACTATCCAAATCCCTTCTCGCTGGGCAACCACGCCACTACCAGCATCGCTTTCGAACTCGGCGGTCAGCAGGAAGTGGAACTGCGTATCTATGACAGCAAGGGTGCGCTTGTGCGTACGCTTGTTGCGGGACGCTACGATGCCGGTCAGCATCAGATCAGCTGGGATGGCCGTGACAATAGTGGACGTCCGGTCGCCAGTGGCAGCTATCGTTATGTGCTGAATGCCAGTGGCCGTACCACGGCAAAGAGCATGGTGGTTGTTCGCTAGTGCTTTCGCATGTGCAAATTTTTGAATACTATAACGGACCCGCATTTGCGGGTCCGTTATAGTATTGCCTGATACCGCAGATTGCCTGATATCGCATGAAGTTTCTGTTGATGACCTGCCTGACGCTCGCTCTCAGCGTCGCAACGCTTCAGGCGCAGAATCCACGCCTGTATACGAAAAATGCCGTTCGTCTCGGTCTCATTGCCGGCGTCAACGTCGGTGGAGAGGAAGCGACGATCAAGTACGCGAATTACACCGCGCATCCCTACGGGATGTTCAGTGCGGAGTATTTCCTCGTAGATCGGTTTGCGCTGGCCGGATCGCTGTATGCCGGGACGCTCTCGGCGGAGTTCAGTGGAAGAGCGTTGTTTCCCGAGTACGGAAAGCAGCAGATTTCATCCTATGACAGCAAGTATTATGGGGCCACGGTCGGGGTGGACTGGGCGCTGCCCCAGTTCTGGCAGCTGACGCCGGTGGGGAAAGTGCGTCTCGGTGGACTCTTTCATCATACACGGGTCGAAGGTCCGAATGGATTCGACTTCCGTATGAGCAAGGGCGCGATGATCTATGGCTTCGGAGGTGCCCTCGAGTATCCAGCCACGCATGACCTGACCCTGAGCCTGGCCTTCGATCTCATCCTCACAAATACCGATCACCTCGACGGCCTCAGTTCGGGGAACAAGAATGATGCACTTGCCGTGTTCACTGTCGGTGCGAATTTCCTGTTGCATGCCGGAGACGAGCCCCCGATTCGGGCACGTGCGTATACGACGACCAGTACGGCACGTCCGAACAGGAATCGAGCGAAACAGCAAGACGAAGGGGTACGGCATGACAGCAGAGAGGGAAACCGTGCAGAGATTCAACCGGACGAATCAAACGAGCGAGGCCCGCTTGGACGCGGCAGTGCGCCGGAACCGGGCAGAGGTGGTGAGGGTCTGGCGCTGAACCCCGTCGAACCTCCCCCCGAGGTCGCCACAGCTACACCGGCCAGCAATCTTCCGCTCGCGATTTACACACAGCTTAATGTCTCACCGCTTCGAAGGCTGCGTGATCTGGAAGACAAGCCCTCGCTCTTTACGCTCAAAGTCTGGCAGACGGGCGATGAGGACATGCAGCTGAAGTGTTATGTGGAAGTGCTTCGCGACGGGAGAGCCATCTACCAGGGCAATGCAGATCTGTACCTTGACGGTCCGAAGGATGCATTTACGGCGGATGAATTCCTGGATCTCAATGAGTTGTTGCAGCGCAATCAGGGCGATGCGCTGCTCCCGCGTGGAAACTATGTCGTTCGCGTTTCCACGGTAGAATGGACGCACGAACTGAGCAGCCTGGCGCAGGGCAAATTTCTCAACATCGATCTGCGTCCCATCTTTGGTGCGAGGGCAGACGATGCGCGTACTGCCATCGTGAACACGGCAGTTGACGTCGCCGCGGAAGGTGACGAGGAGCTGGTCGTGAATTTCTTCGAGGCCGGGCAGTCGGCTGCAGAGCGGGAAAAGGAGAGCGGGAGCACCCGTCCGAATCGCATGCGCGAGCCGCTGAAGCTCGCGCCCATCGGTACTGTCGGACCTCGTCGCGATGCACTGTTTGCCGAGCACGTGCAGCAATCCTTCACAGAGGCACTCAAACTGCAGAGCATCGCCGGTTCCGCTGAAAAGGCCGAAAAGCTCAAGGTCGTTGTCTCGGAAGTGTATTTCCCCATAGACGGTGATCAGCTGACAGAGGAGTCACGCATGATTCTCGACAACGTGGCACGCCAGCTCAACCAGCATCCGGAGCAGTTTGCCGAGGTGCGCGGGTATGCGAATGATATCGGAGATGATACCTACAACCAGCAATTGGCTCGCCGCCGTGCAAACCGCGTCCTCGAATACCTTGTGCGCCAGAAAATGAATGCCTACCGGATCAGCGTGGCAGATGTCAATGAGGAGCAGCTCATGACTGCACCGGGGGATGATCCACGGCTGGGGAGAAAGGTGGAGGTGATCCTCAGGAATCGGGGGATGTGACATGCTCGCACCTCCGCACGCAAGGCAGTGCGGAGATGCGGGGAAAGGAATGTTGGGAACAGATCAACGCATGAGTGCGCGAGCCTCGTCAACAAATTGCCTGCTGCCTTCCGGATCCACAGGCGCGCGCGTAATGCGGCCTACCTTGATGGCGGTACCAACGATAACACCATGTGCAAGTGCCAGAGTCTCGGCCAGCGTTTCGTGACGAACACCGCTGCCGACAAACACAGGAGCGGCGGTGGATTCCGTGGCTCTCTGTACTTCCTCGAGGTCTGCCGCTTCTCCGGTGCCGCTTCCCGTCACGATAATACCATCCGCGAGTCCGCGTTCCACGGTATCACGCACGGCGTCACGAATGGATGTCGGTGTGATAGGTGCGGCATGCTTCACGAAGACATCAGCAAGAACATGCACCGACATCGCATCGATTTCGCGACGGAAGCGCAGGGTGTCGTATGCGCGTCCCTCAATGATGCCCTGGTCTGTGTGCATGGCACCGACATGGACATTGACGCGCAGGAAACGTGCGCCGGTCGCGGCTGCAATGGCGAGTCCTGCTGCAGCATCGTTGCGCAGCACCTGCACGCCGACGGGCAGATCGATCTCCTGCATGACCGCGGTAGTGAAGGCGGTCATGTCAGCTGTGACATGTTTGCCTGCGTCATCACGGGCGAACGGTGCGTCGCCGTAGTTTTCGATGAGAACCGCGTCAAACCCCGCGTTTTGCAACGTGACGGCGTCCCTGATCGCACGGTCCCGTATATCGGCGCGGGAGCCTCCATACCCGGGAGAACCCGGCAGCGGGAGCAGATGAACCATTCCGACGAGACGAATGGAGGAAAAGGGCGTATTCATGGCGTACTCCTCCGTGATGTTGTCTGGGAATTCAGTGTTCTCGTTTCGGTCAGAAATTGACGGATTCACCGTAAGCCTGGGCTGCGGCTTCCATCAGTGCTTCCGAAAGTGTTGGATGGGCATGCACGGTCTTGATCACTTCATGTTCGGTGGTTTCGAGTGTGCGGCCCAGGGCAGCCTCGGCGATCAGCTCCGTCGCTTCGGAACCGATGATATGCGTACCGAGCAGCTCCCCGTACTTTGCATCAAAGATCATTTTGACAAAGCCTTCGGGATGTCCGGCTGCAACGGCCTTGCCGGATGCCGTGAAGGGGAATTTCCCTGTCTTCACTTCGTACCCGAGTTCCTTTGCCTTTTTCTCAGTCAATCCGACACTGGCAACCTGCGGCTGGCAGTACGTACAACCGGGAATGTTTTCATAGTTGATTGGCTGTGGGTGTTTGCCCGCGATGGCTTCGACACAGGTGATGCCTTCAGCCGAAGCGACATGCGCGAGCCACGGGGGACCGACCACGTCACCGATCGCATAGACACCCTCCAGATTCGTGCGATAATACTCGTCTACCTTGATATACCCGCGATCGAGTTCCACACTCTGTTCCTCGAGTCCGATATTCTCGACATTGCCCTGCACACCAACCGCCATGAGCGCGATGTCGCCTTCGAGAGTTTCCTCGCCTTTTGCCGAGGAGATCTTGACCTTGACCCCCTTGCCGCTGGTGTCGATGGATTCAACCTTGTGTCCCGTCTTAAGCCCGATTTTCTTTTTCCGGAAATTACGCTCAAGCTCTTTCGAGACTTCTTCGTCTTCGATGGGGAGGATGTGATCAAGCATCTCTACGATGGTCACTTCCGTTCCGAGCGTGCTGTAGAAGTATGCGAATTCCACACCGATGGCGCCCGCGCCCAGCACAATCATTCGTTTGGGAAGTTTTTTCAGGGACATCGCCTCGAAGTAGGAAATGATTTTCTTGCGATCGATTTCGATTCCGGGGATGCTGCGCGGACGCGCGCCGGTGGCAAGAATGACATGCTTGGCCTCGAGTTCACCGGTTTTCTCGCCATCCTTGTTGAACGTGCCCACTTTGCCGGGTCCGAGAAGCTTCCCGAATGCTTCGATGTGTTCGACTTTGTACTTCTTGAAGAGAAACGCAACGCCCTTGGACATGCGGTCGGCAATACCCCGGCTTCGCTGGATGATTTTCTCAAAGTCGAAGGAGACATTGTCGAACTTCAGTCCGAATTCTTCCGCGTGCTGTACGGTTTCCCACACTTCGGCGTTTCGCAGGAGGGATTTCGTGGGGATGCAGCCCCAGTTGAGACAAATACCACCGAGATGCTTTGCTTCGACGCAGGCGGTCTTCAATCCCAACTGGGATGCACGGATTGCTGCAACGTATCCGCCGGGGCCACCCCCGACGACGACGACGTCATAAGATTCTGCCATGTACTGTATGCTCCGAAATAAACGATATTGGATGATCGGTCAATCGACGGTGCCGGGATTGAAACTCCCGGGCATCGCAGTGTGCATGTCGCGGGTCAGTGCGGGTTCCAGTCCGAGCAGGCGGATGTAAACCGTCATCTGTCCGCGATGATACATTTCGTGTTGAATAGCCTCCTGCAGCAGCGACATGCGAGTCTGCTGTCCGCCGTCCAGCCGGGGTACGAGCTGCAGCATCTCCAACTCGCCGAGTGTGGACAGCCGCTCTTCAGCGTCCCTGTACTGCTCGACGAGGAGGTTGATGAGCTTTTCCTTGGAGTCCGCGCGTCCGATATTGGGCGCGTAGACGTTGGCCAGCTGCGCCATGCTCGCACGATGCAGATTGGTATCCTCCCTGACGAGCTCTTCAACGGTAATAATTGAGAACTCAAGCACATGCTGCACGAGATCGAGAATGCTGCGCACTTCAAGCGTTGCGCGGAAGGTCAGACGTGCGGGCGGAATCTGGTTCAGTTCGCGGATGAACCCGCGGCGTATGCTGTACCAGCGGGTGAGGACTTCCTGCAAAGGGGTCTGAGGGGTGCTCATGATTTCTGTGTTATTCTCATGATTCTTGCGTTGTGTTGTCCGTTACGGAAGAAAGGTACAAAAACTTCAAATCAGGTGTTCCGCGACCGGTGCTCCTATTGCGGTAGTGCTGAGAGCCGTGCTGTCTGTGCCATTGTAGCACATTCCCACGCAAAATCGACGTCTTCCGCATGCAATGCCGCCTGTGCGCAGCGCTGAAGATCCGTCAGAACACGCTCCATCGGCGGGGCGCCGTACTTGAACGCTCGAAGCAGGGCGGTGACTGCACGCTGCGGAGTCCCGGTACGCAGTTCGACTTCCATGAGATCGGGTTGACTTCCTTCCGGCAGCAGTTCCTCATACATACGCTGCCAGCGGGCCAGCACGGCGTCGGCATCCGGTATGGACGCCACTCCGGCGAGCATGGCCAGATCGCTGCCCGTAAAGATGCTGCTGACCCGAATGTGCTCCGGTAATGCATCAATACCCATACCCACCTGTGAAGGCTTCGGCAGCTCGAACAGCGCGTCGCCATTCGCACGGCAATACCAGTTGTAGCCCATGCGGGCGACAAGATCGAGGCGTCGTGGATCGATGCGTTCTCCCTCGAAGGCGGATTCACGGATGTGAAAGCGAAGCACTTCAGCGATCAGAAGATTTCCGCTTCCGGGTTTTCCGCCTGTGTCGAAATGTTCGAGCAGGCGGCATTCCATCACGAACGGGGATTCGGCGACGCCGGGGGGACGCACGGTGTCGGATGGCAGTTTGGTGAATCCGGCCTTCTGGAATTCATCCACACCCTGCGGGAAATCCGCGGAGGCGAGGTTGATCTGTCGGACCATGTCGAACGAGACGGTACTGACCGTGAATTCCCCGTTTTCGCGGATGTTTTCGAAGGTGTGTTTCGAGGTACCGTCCTTTCCCCGGTATGAAGGGGAAACGACGATGACGGGTGGATTGGCCCCGAAAGCATTGAAAAAACTGAAAGGTGCGAGATTGTGCCGTCCCTCACTGTCGATACTGCCGACAAGTGCGATGGGACGGGGTGCGACACCACTGAGCAGGGTCCGGTGCACGAACGGCACCGGGTGCTCGCGGGGATCGATGGTTTTCATGTGACTATCCGACTTTCTTGAGCGAATTTTCCAGGGATCCGAGCCGGTCGATGCTGCAGACCACGGTATCGCCGTCTTTCAGCCACCAGGCGGGATCGTATATCTTCGAACCGTTCAGCTCGAGGAAACAACCTGTTCCGACCGTCCCCGAACCGATAACGTCGCCCGGGTGCAGCGTAACGCCGTAGGAAGCACGCTCGAGGATCTGAGCGAAGGTCCAGCTCATATCTTTCAGGTTTCCGCGGCTGACTTCCTCGCCGTTGACGGATGCGGTCATGACCAGGTCGAAGGTTTCGCCGTTCTCGCCCGGGATGCGCTTGTCCGACAGCTCGTCCTTCGTTACCAGCCAGGGACCGATGGAGGTCGCGAAATCCTTCCCCTTGGCGGGACCAAGGTTGAGTTTCATTTCATGCATCTGCAGGGCACGGGCACTCCAATCGTTCATCACCATGTAGCCGGCGATATACTCGTCGGCATCCGCAGCCTTGATGTTTCTGCCTTCCTTGCCGACGACTATGGCGCACTCAAGCTCGAAGTCCATGCGATCGAGATGCATTTCCATTACTTCGACTTCACCCGGACCGGTGATGGCGTTGTGATTGGTGAAATAGAAAATGGGAATCTCGTCGAATTCCGGAATCATTTCCACCCCGCGGTTGCGCCGGGCGGTTTCGACATGCTGACGGAAGGCATATCCGTCTCGCACGGATGTCGGATGCGGCACCGGTGCGAGCAGGCGGACGTCCCCAGCACCGTGAGCGATCGTTTCACCTTCAACGGTAGCTGGCTGACCTTCGGCCTTGAACCAGTCCACCACTTTCCTTGCGATGTCCATCATCGCATCACCCCCGCGCAGAAACGCGATCATTTCATTCGGCAACAGGTCGTCGCCGTCCTTCTGCGTAAAACGCTGCATGGTGTGGGCAGCCTGAAGGTCCATGATTTTGTCATCGACCTGGACACCGAGCTGCTCCCGGCCCTCGTATTCAAATGTGACGAGTTTCATTCCTGGCATTCTCCTCTATTCATGTAATTGCTGATGATTCTGCTTCTGGTATATCAAATGGTTTCCCACTCTCTTCTGTCAAGAATGAGATCCATGGCGATACGGCCGCCTTCCTCGTCGATTTTGTACAGCGGCATGATTTTGCTCGCGTGCACGATTGCCATGTCGAGCCCGGCTTCACACGCATGATGCAGGAATACCGAGTTGAGGACATGGCGGGCACGGACATTCAGTCCGAAACTCACGTTGGAGACACCCAGGCTGGTAAAGCAGCGCGGCCAGGCATCCTTGATCATACGGATGGCTTCCGCGGTTTCAATCGCTGAACGTCGAAACTCCTCATCGCCGCTGCCCAGCGTGAAGGTGAGGGGATCGAAGATCAGATCTTCATCCCGCATGCCGTATTTCTCCGTCGCCAGTGCTCGAAGGCGTGCGGCCACAGCAAATTTCTTTTCCGCAGTCTTCGCCATGCCGTCTTCATCAATGGTCAGTGCCACGACGGCAGCACCGTACATCTTGCACAACGCAAGGACATGGGCGACGCGTTCCTCACCGTCCTCGAGATTCACGGAGTTGACAATCGCCCTGCCCGCGTAATGCTTGAGTGCTTCCTCAAGCACGGGCAGTTCCGTCGAGTCAATCATGAGCGGAAGGTTGATCTGCGTGTTGAAGCGGCTGACGATTTCGCGCATGTCGCGCACTTCATCCCTGCCCACGTAGGCGGTGCAGATATCAAGGAGATGCGCACCTTCGCGCATCTGTTCTTTCCCCATTGCAACCATGTCGTCGAAACGTTCTTCGAGCAGCAGTTCTCGGAATTTTTTCGAACCGTTGGCGTTGCAGCGCTCACCGATCAGTAGCGGCGGCGGATCGAGATGCAGGGGGACGGAGGTGTACAGGGAGGAGACGGAAGGCGTGCTTTCGACCTTGCGTTCCGCGGGCTGAACCTCGCGCACCAGTTCGGCAAGCAGCGCAATATGCTCCGCGGTGGTGCCGCAGCACCCGCCGATGACCGAGACACCAAACTCGGTGATGAAGCGTCGCATCGAAGCCTGAAGCTGCTGCGCTGTGAGTTTGTAGCAGGTATGTCCGCCCACGTTTTCCGGGATACCAGCATTCGGCATCACGAAAACCGGGCGTGAGGAGTTCTGGCAGATGTAACGGAGATTCTCCTCCATCTCCTGCGGTCCCGTCGCACAGTTCATCCCGAACACGGTGATGATGTCATAGGGATCGAAGGTGGTGACCGCGGCGGCGATTTCCGTGCCCATGAGCATCGTGCCCATGGTCTCGATCGTCACGGACACAATGACAGGGATGCGTTGCCCGCGCTGGTCGAAGACCTGGTGAATGGCCGCGAGCGCCGCCTTGCTCTGCAGCATATCCTGGCAGGTTTCCACGCAGAGCAGATCGACACCACCATCCAGCAATCCCTCCACCTGTTCGGCATACGAGTCGCGCAGGGCGTCGAAGCCGATATGTCCGAGAGACGGCAGCTTGGTGGTCGGTCCGATGGACCCCGCCACGAAACGGGGCTGGTCGGCAGTGCTGTACTCGTCCGCCATGCGCCGGGCGATGGCCGCGGCACGCTCATTGATCTCCCGGCTCAGATGGGCAATGTCGTACTCCGCAAGCACGACGCTGGTTGCACCGAACGTGTCGGTTTCAATAATGTCCGCCCCGGCCTCCAGGAAATCGCGATGGACACGCTCAACCGCTGAGGGACAGGAGATGACGAGATGTTCGTTGCAGCCTTCAAGGGCGGGACCGCCGAAGTCATCGGCGCTCAGTTGCTGTGCCTGCAGATTCGTACCGGTCGCACCGTCAAAAACGAGTACGCGGCCCTGCAATGCATCGAGGAATGATGTATTTGCGTTCATGGGATAGCTTCAATTGTGAATATCAAAGATACGAAAAATGCGGCACACCTGTGACCGGAACCGGGGTATCCGTTATCTTTACGTGCCTGTTGTTACCATTCTCATCGAGGTTTTTGATGAAACCGTTCCGTCCATTCCTTGCTGTATTTCTAACAATTTTCACGTTGCATGGAGCCGCAGCTTTTGCGCAGCAGTCCGGCGATGGAACTGCGCAGGAAAAACCGCTGCTGATACTTCCCGCCCATGGGATTCAGATGGAGCCCCTCGATGCCGCACCGGGCGATAAAGCGACGACGGTATTCCTGACCGCGCTGCCTCTCCGCAATGGTTTTGCATCGAACGTCAATGTTCGTGTTGAGACATGGGAAGGAAACCTGGAGGACTACATCGAATATTCACGCGACGGATTTGATCAGCTCGGGATGACGGAAATCGACGCAATCCCCAGAGGGGAGGATGAGTATCTGATCGAATACCGCGGGAGCATGAGCGGGCAGAGCATCCGCGCGTATGCAAGGATCGTGCTGAGAGGCACACATATCTATCTGATCACAGGTCTCACACCGTCACAGGAATGGAAGCAGGATGGTGCAGCAATTCGTGACTGCGTGGAAAGCGTAACCTTTACGCAGAGCGCGTCTGAAGAGCAGTAACAGCCTGGCACGATGGACAGCCGCGCTTTTGCTGCAACGCAATGCCGGGATGAAGGCAATCCCGGGATGAAGGCAATGCCGGGATGAAAGGAGTTGCGCATGAAATTTCATTTTGACGCCCCCGTGCTGCGAACAGAAAGCGGCATGATCAATCATTTTCTGCCGGTGCCGGATGAAGTGGCCGTCGCCTTTAAGGAAGCCGGCGTGCGTCGCGTCGTGGCTATCCTCAATGGCAAATCGTATCGCAGGGCCCTCACGGGCGACGGCGCGGGCGGCAGTCGACTGATCGTGGGGCAGCCGCTGCTGAAGGAAATCGGTGCACGCCTCGATGACATGGTCACCGTCATACTTGAACCCGATCCGGACCCGGATGCCGTGGAGCTGCCGGAGGAATTCATCGAGGTTCTTGAGCAGGACGAGGAGGCCGCCAGTCGTTTTGACGGGATGACCGCGGGCATGCAGCGCTCGCTTGCACTGTATATCTCAACGGCCAAACGCAGCGATACGCGTATCCGGCGTTCGCTGGAGATCGCCAGAAAACTGCGGACAAACACCCTGCACGGAGACAGGAAGGACTGACGGACTGAAACATCCACGGGGTCGTTTCGTATCCTCGTTTTTCTCTCTGATGTCACATTGCGCGCCGCGCATGAGAGGAGACGGCCGATGACGACGCAGCTTCCTGAAGTACTTTTCCTGGACGGGGAGAAGCGGGAAATGACATCCGTGCCGGTGCTGCCCGAGCAGCACGCACGTATTGTGGAAGAACCACTCTGGCAGCCTGAAGACGGGGAGGAGGCTGTTATCGCATCCTCCGCTTGCTGGCGGCAGTATCGAGGGACGTGGGAAATCCGGGATGGAAGGCTTTACCTTCGGCGCCTGCAGGGACGCTACAGGCTTTCAGGACAGGAGGAAATCTGGGCCACCTGGGTGACAGCATCCCTGCAGCTTCCGGCGCCGGATGCGGACCAGGATACCCGTATCACCGTGAAGCAGGGTGTGGTCACCGCAATAGGGGTGATTCCCTCCACACTGCGGAAACACAGGGAAGATGTCCACATCTGGGAGAATCTCAATGACTTCGATGAGATGGACGACTAAAGTGAGATTGCGATCAGTGTGTGGAACACGCGATCAGGGTTTCCATTTGATGGAACAGCCCATTGAGGGTACCGCTTCAATACTGATTTCCCTTCCCGCGAGCAAATCCTCCAGTACGGTACGCAGATCCTCCTGCGTCACGCTTGCCGGCTCTTTCCAGTTATCATCAATGCGTCCGTTGTAGCGAAGTTTCCGCGCCTGATCGAACACGAAGATATCGGGCGTACAGGCGGCATCGAAACTGCGGGCAACCTCCTGCGACTCGTCGTAGAGGTAGGGGAACGGGAACTGTTTATCCTTCGCTCGGTCGGCCATACGCACGAACGAGTCGTCAGGATAGCGGTCCGCGTCATTCGGATTGATGAGTACGAAGCGTACGCCCCGATCACGGAAATCCCGCTGCAGCGTGATGAGACGGTCTTCACTTGCAATGGCGTAGGGACAGTGATTGCAGGTGAACACCACAACCAGCACATTGGCATCACGGAAATCATCAGGTGTGTACTGCGCACCGTCGACGCCGGGGAGATTGAAAAACGGGAGTTCCGTACCTAAGGCCATGCCTTTCGAATATGTCAGCGCCATGTACTTCCTTTATGGTGAAACATGCAGGTAAAACTAGACTGCCATGCTGCACGATGCAAGTGCATAACCGGGGGGAAGCGATGGAAACGCGGCGGACTTGCATCGCATCGCAACTCCTGCACATTTTCCCGCTTCATCAGCGTCTGTTGTCATGAACCACCTCACCCGGTATTCCTTTCCGCTTTCCCTGCTGCTGCTCCTTCTCGTGTCGGCTCCGCTGCACGCGCGCACGCTCGAGATACGGGCTCCGAAACTCCTGCTTGACGGCGTGGATTTTTCGCTCGACGTGACACTGCGGGATGCCGCAGGTCAGGTGGATACCACGGCGAACGGTCTGCTGCAGTTGGGAGGGGTGAAGGCCGGCGGTTCAGGTACCGTGCGGTTGGAGAGGGGACGCTTTTACACTGATGAGGCAAGCATCGAAGGCAGCGGCGAACACAGGCTGCAAGCCTCGTATGGTGCGCACCGGGCGACACATCGTCTCCGCGTCATTCCCGGTATCATGAGTATCCTTCCACCCCTCCTTGCCATCGTCCTGGCCCTGCTGCTGCGACAGGTCCTGGTGTCCCTTTTCGCCGGTGTCTGGCTCGGTGCGATTTTCGTTTTCGATTATGATCCCTTCGGTGGGTTCCTGCGTGTCCTGGACCACTACATCGTGCAGGCGCTGGCGGATCCTGACCATGTATCCATCATTGCATTTTCAATGCTTTTCGGCGGCATGGTCGGGGTGATTTCCAAGAGCGGCGGGACCATGGGAATTGCCACAAAGCTGACCCGTATCGCACGTTCTCCGCGCAGGGGACAGCTGGCAACCTGGCTGCTCGGTTTTGTCATTTTCTTTGACGACTACGCGAACTCGCTTATCGTCGGCAATACCATGCGTCCGATCACCGACCGCCTGCGCATATCGCGGGAGAAACTCGCTTTTCTGGTGGACGCTACCGCCGCTCCCGTTACGGCTGTGCTGTTCATCAGTACATGGATTGGGTATGAGGTCGGACTCATCGATGCCGCACTTAAAAGTGTGGATCTGGTCGCCCCGAACGCGTATGCCGTTTTCCTCGACATGCTTCCCTACAGTTTTTACCCGTTGCTCACGCTGGTATTTGGATTGTTGATCAGTGTATCGGGAAAAGACTTCGGGGGGATGGCCCGTGCAGAACGACGCGCCCGGCGGGAGGGAAAGCTGTTCCGGGACGGCGCACAGCTCGCAACCGATTTGACGGACAGTTCCGCAGTGCTGCCGGATGAACACGTGCGTCCCCGTTGGTGGAATGCCGCCATTCCCATTGTGGTCGTCGTACTTGGTGCCATAGCAGGCCTGTATTATACCGGCTGGCAGTCCGTCGCCGCATCAGGCAGTGGCGATTACAGTCTCGGGAACATCATCGGTGAAGCGAATTCCTACAAGGCCCTGCTCTGGGCATCCCTGCTCAGTTGCGTGACCGCCATTCTGCTCGCGGTGGGACAGCGCATTCTCAAGCTCGAAGAGGCGATGAACGCCTGGTTCAACGGACTCAAGTCGATGCTTCTCGCCATGCTCATTCTGACGCTTGCCTGGAGCATTGGGGAAATCACCACGGAACTCCACACGGCGTCCTATCTCGTTCAATTACTCAAAGGAAATCTGCCACCTGCCTGGCTCCCGACCCTGACCTTCCTGGTGGCGGCGGTGATCAGTTTTTCGACGGGAACGAGCTGGGGTACCATGGGGATCATGATGCCGATTGTCATTCCTCTTTCCTTCGTCCTCGGTCAGGACGCATCGCTTCCCATGGACCAGGCGTATACGATTACGCTTGGCAGTATCGCCTCGGTCCTCTCGGGCTCCGTGTTCGGTGACCACTGTTCTCCCATCTCCGATACTACTATTCTCAGTTCCATGGCGTCTGCATGTGATCACATCGATCATGTGCGAACGCAGCTTCCCTACGCCGGCGCTGTTGGAATTGTCTCCCTTGCCGTCGGCACCCTCCCTGCTTTTTTCAACCTCTCGCCCTGGATTTCGCTTGCCACCGGAATACTGCTTCTGCTGATTCTTCTCGCTCTGGCCGGACGCCAATCGACGCATCCCCACAAAGTGTGACACGCACTTCCGATTCTCCCGGTTGCATTGGAAATGTCCATAAATATTCTATTTTGTGACTGTATTTCCCAAAATCAGCAGTCTATCATTCATCCCTGAACGAGAGGGAAAGCTATCGTGACGCATATTCTGGTTGTCGATGACGAACCGGATCTTGAACTGCTTATACGCCAGCGCTTTCGCAGGAAGATCCGGGATGGCGAGTATAACTTCTATTTCGCCGCCAACGGGAGGGATGCACTTGATCTTGCTGGCAAGACTCCGCAGCTCGATGTGGTGCTCTGCGATATCAATATGCCGGTCATGGACGGTCTGACCTTCCTTTCCAACGCTGCCAAGCTTGAGGAGGCCGACTTTAAAACTGTCATCGTTTCGGCATACGGTGATATGCAGAACATCCGTACGGCGATGAACCGCGGTGCGTTCGATTTCGTGACCAAGCCGATTGATTTCGAGGATCTCGAACTCACCATAGAGAAAACCATGGGACAGGTTTCCGCACTGCGTGAAGCCCGGCATGCAAAGGAAAAATTACTGCGTCTGAATCGCGAACTCGAGCTCGCCAACCGGGTGCAGCAGGAAATTATCCCGAAGGTGTTTCCGCCATTTCCGGAGCACAGCGAGTTTTCCCTGTTTGCCTCGATGCGTCCCGCATCAAGTGTGGGCGGTGATTTCTACGATTTTTTCAAGATCAATGATTCGCAGCTGGGGATCGCGATTGCCGACGTGTCAGGGAAGGGTGTGCCGGCCGCGCTTATCATGGCCGCGAGCCGGAGTCTGCTCAAATCCGAGGCTCTTGATGGGACGTCACCCGCAGCCTGCCTGACGCATGTCAACAAATCGCTCTGTGCGGAGAACATTTCTTCGATGTTCGTTTCCCTGTTTTATGGTGTTCTTGATTTCCGCTCGGGGCAGTTTACCTACAGCAGCGCGGGTCACAACCATCCCTACCGGATTCATTCTGGTTCCGTTTCGCAGCTCGATCCCGTACGTGGCACCGTGCTCGGTGTGGATGCGGGGATGCAGTACCTCGAGAACACCGTGAGTTTCTTACCGCGCGAACGGCTTATCATCTATACCGACGGTATCGTCGAAGCCTTCGGCGAAGACCGTGAAGAGTACTCCGATGAACGCTTCTGTGCGCTGCTCGAAAAGCATGCGGATGCGGCGGTTGAAAACCTGGTTGAATACATCATGGAGGATGTATCCCGGCATGCCGGTGATACTGAACAATCTGACGATATGACAGTGCTTGCGCTGGAGTATCTCGGACCGAAAACCGATTAATACTGTAACCATTGACGTTTTAGATACGGAGGAATGACATATGATGCGGAGATTAGCTCCTGTCGCACGCAGGCTCGGAATCGTTGCGGTCGCAGCTCTGGCGATGACAATGCTCTGGTCCTGTCAGAAAAACGAGGAAGGCGACACCAGTAAAAAAGTCTGGAAACTCAGCATGATCAAGTATGACGAGCTTCGGCAGACGCGTGATGCGGAAGCCGGATTTCGCTCGGGACTCGAGCTGGCCGGCCTCAAGGAAGGTGAGGACTACACCATCGTCATGCGCAACGCCCAGGGGGATGCGGATGCTGTGCTCTCCCTCATCGATGCCACTGCTGCGGACGGGACCGATATGATCGTTTCGCTGCAGACGCCGACATTGCATACAGCCGTGCAGCGCGGCGAGGGATTGCCGCTGGTATTCATGGTTGTCGCCAACCCATTCGTCATTTCCACCGTGGGCAGGAACGACAACGACCACCTGCCGTACCTGACCGGGGTGTACACCAATACGACCTTCACGGCAATGATGAACTACA
The DNA here is from genome assembly GCA_020444325.1 of bacterium. Lineage (NCBI taxonomy): Bacteria > bacterium. The sequence continues at coordinate 195,444 of JAHLLD010000007.1, read as the reverse complement.
TCAAGCAGGTGAAACCTGAAATCAACCGTATCGGGACACTGTTTACGCAGTCGGAACTCAATGCGACCTTCTACAAGAGCAACCTCATTACCGCTGCGTCGGATGCGGGCCTGCAGCTCGAGACGTACGGTGTCAGCTACAAGTCTTCCGTGCCGCAGGCAACACAGTCGCTGATCGATCTCGGTGTCGATGCCATCTGCCAGATCGAGGATAACATGACAAGTGCCACGTTCCCGAGTATTGTGCGTGTCGCCAAGGAAAACAACATCCCCGTGTTCTCGTTTGTCAACGAGCAGGCAGAGCAGGGTTCAGTCATCGTCGTCGCTCCGGATTATATCCAGGGCGCGCGCAAGGCCGCTGAGTTCGCGGCTCGGATTATGCGCGGGGAGGATCCCGCGGATATTCCCTTCGAACGCATTCAGAAGTTTGATCACATCGTCAACCTGAAAGCCGCCAGGGAGTTCGGAGTGACGGTACCGCAAAGTATTATTGACCGGGCCGACAAGGTCCTGGACGACTAGTATTCCGCCCCGCGCGGAACAAGGAGGTACTGTGGAAATCGGACGCTCGGTTACCGGGAAGCATCATACCCTGCAGGTAAAAGGGAAGCTCGATGCGTACTGGTCTGATGCCCTGAGCACGGAACTTGAGAACAGCGTGCGCAGCGGAGCGACGGAGATCGTGCTCGACCTCGCTGATGTGAGCTTTATCAGTTCCGCCGGGTTGCGTGTGCTGTTGTTATACCTCAAGCAGATGCGCGCAATCAACGGCGTTCTCCGGATTGACAATCCTTCCGACAAGGTGCGCAATATTTTCGATCTCTCCGGATTGACGGAACTGCTGCTGCGGACCTCGGGGGACGAGAGTGCCCGCCAGGATGATCCAATGGAGGAGCTTGAGGACGGGTGTGGGTCGTTCTGCCTGTATCCAATCCATGAAGAAGAACCGGGCCAGGCAGCATATTATCCTGCGCCATCCGGCAGCCTGTCAGAATATCCCAGCCTTAAACTGCCATCCACCCATTTCGCTTTTGGCATTGGTTCGTTCGGCGACGTGGATGCTGGTGTCGAACAGCAGTTCGGGGAATTCCTTTCCGCTGGTGGTATTACCGTGTGTCTTCCGACGGATGAAAGAAATCATCCGGATTACATGATTGAAGATGGCGTGTTTGTCCCTTCCATTTCCCTTTACTCGGGCATGGTCGTGGAGGCGCGCTTTGCGAAGGAAATTCGCTTTGAAGCTTCGGAGGAACGACGAGGAATGTCGTTTTCCCGGCTTGCGCAGCTTGCCCTTGACCAGTGCGGCGACCATGCCGGACTGCTGATTCTCGCCGAGGCGGCTTCTTTGATCGGTTGTTCCCTTCGGCGCAGTCCTGTACCGGATGGATTTCAGTGGGAGCTCCCCGGCCTCCGCGAGCAGTTTGCGTTCACCACGGAGCCCTCATATCCGAGAAGCATGGTCGTGTTGTCGGCGGTGGTTTCCCGCCAGGAACTACCGTATCTCCGGCGTCTCGCGCCGAATCGGAATGTATTCGGGCACGCGCATGCCGCGGTCTTTTCATACCGTCCACTGCCGGCAGGACAGGTGGATCCTGTGCGCTTCATTCGTTCACTGTTCGACGAAGAGCAGACACAGACGGTGCTGCACCTGCTCTACGATGCCCGCAACACGCTCAGCAGTAATGAGAGTGAATTTGTCCGTGGTTCAATGTTCGTCCATCCACTGGAAATGCCGGCAACCTCGCATCAGGAAGAAGTTTCCGCTATCACAGGGGAGGAGATAGAACCATGATGATCGTGCTGATCGGCGCCCTGGCAATGGGCTTCATGTTCGCGCCTCTCGCGATGGGCGTGTTCCTTTCCTATCGCATCCTCCGTTTCCCGGATGTTACTGTTGATGGATCGTTCGTGCTCGGGGCGGTGATTGCGGCACGTTTAATAGATCTGGGAATGGACCCGATTTCCGCCACCGTTCTCGGCGCTCTTGGCGGGATTGGCAGCGGCATGATGACCGGACTGCTCATCACCCGCTTCAAGATTGAACGCATGCTCGCGGGTATTCTCGTGGCCATGGCGCTTTACGGGATCAACCTCATTATTCTCACACAGGGATCCTTCGCATACGAAGGCCATATCACTCTGTATGAATATGCCCGTGACCTGGCGGAGGCCGTGTTTGGGACACGCTATGTCACCCAGGGGCTGGGTGTGCAGTACTCCCCTGCGCGACTCGTCTCCATGCTGTTCTCCGGGGGCATGGTGCTGGTACTCTCAACAGCCATGGTCCTGTTCTTTCGCACGCGTTTCGGACTGGCAATGCGGGCCGCGGGCTCCAACGGTCAGGCGACACGCGCCGTCGGTGCCAATGTATCCCTTCATATCGTCGCCACACTCGCAGTGTCCAATGCACTTGCAGCACTGACAGGCGCGATCTGGACGCAGTATTATGGATCCGTCGCTCTCACTGACGGCGTGGGATACATCGTGATCGGTCTGGCCTGCGTGCTCATTGGTGAGACGTTCCTGAAAAACCGCACCTTTGCCGTAAGACTGCTCAGCGCCATCCTCGGTGCCACCATCTATGAGCTCATCCGTTCGCTGCTCATGTACACCGGTCTTACGGGTGACTATTTCAAATTGATTTCGACCATCATTGTTCTCCTCGCGCTGCTCGTGCCTGACAGGGTGCGCGCGCTGCGTCAGCGAAGGATTGAACAGCGGAGTGCTGCCTGATGCTTGAACTGCGCAATATCGCGAAGTCTTTCGATGGACACGGCTCTGAACGCATCCATGCACTTGAGCCACTCTCTCTCAGTTTCCAGGAAGGGGATTTCATTGTCATTGTGGGATCGAACGGCTCGGGAAAGTCCACGCTCCTGAATCTCATTTCAGGAAGTGAATCCGTAGATGCGGGAAGCATTATTCTTGACGGGAAGGACGTCACCGCGCAGCCAGAGCATCTGCGGGCGAGGGATATTGGTCGTGTATTTCAAAACCCGTTCCGTGGCACCGTCCCTGATATGACGGTGGAGGAGAATCTCGCACTGGCGGCCCGCCGCGGAAAGCCCTTTGATCTCGGATTTGCCCTCACCAGAGAATTGCGCGATGAGATTTATGATCGTCTGTCAGGACTCGGGATCGGACTCGAAACGCGGATGAAGCAGCCGATTTCCACGCTCTCTGGCGGACAGCGTCAGGTCGTCACCATGCTCATGGCGACATGGCAGGAACCGAAGCTGCTGCTGCTCGATGAACATACCGCGGCACTGGATCCCCAGAGTGCTGACCTGGTGCTGAAAATTACCGGACATATCGTCAGTACGGGGCACCTGACCGTCCTGATGGTTACCCATTCGATGCAGCATGCTGTGCACTTTGGCGATCGCCTGCTGATGATGCACAGGGGACGCATCTCAATGGATATCAGCGGGAGCGAGAAAAACCGCGCTCAACCAAGTGAACTTATCAACCGGTTTGAGGAGTTGCGTCGCGCTGAGCTGCTTGATCAATCCGTGGGGCAACTGCTGATGGAGCAATACATTTGATGCTGCTGTCAGCCTGAACAGAAGGGAAGTGATGATACGCTTGATATATATGGCGATAGGACCCCGGCATCTCCAGTGGGTTGTGACTGCAGTGTTGCTTGTCCTGTGCGGGTCAATAATACACGCACAGCAGATGCACTTTGCGCATTACCGGAGCAGTGAAGGACTCCCGCAGCAGACAGTCACCTGCATTATGCAGGACAGCAGGGGATTTCTCTGGGTGGGAACCCGCGAAGGACTGTGTCGATTCGATGGCTCCCGCTTCATGGTGTATCGTGAAATGCAGGGGAATATACCGGTTCTCTCAGACGACTTCATTTCGGCACTGCATGAAGACCGTCATGGCCTTCTGTGGATCGGGACCTGGCATGGGCTCACCAGCTATGATCCGAAAGAACAGCAATGGACCCGCTACAGGCACGACCCAACCGATCCCAGGAGCCTGAGTGATGACAGAGTGACGGCATTCCATGAGGATGCCGATGGTGTTCTCTGGATCGCAACCTGTAACGGCCTGAACAGGCTGACGGTCGCGGGAAACTTTGAACGCGTCAAATACCGTAGGCTTGCGCAGGCGAAACGGGACTCGATCTGGAGTCTTGCCGGGGATGCCCGTGGCCGCCTCTGGATCGGTACCGCGAACGACGGTCTTCACACATATGACCCGGCATCCGGAACGGGCAAACCCTATACCGTGCGTGATACATCGCAGGGCCTGCCTGCCACTGAAATCCGGAGTCTGCTGTTCGACAGAGACCAACGTCTCTGGATCGGCAGTGGAGCGGGCGCAACTGTTTTGCATAAAGATGGGCGCATCGAACAGCTCCATTTCGAGGGTGGGGATAATCAGCGGATTACCGCGCTGATCAATCTCCGGGAAGGTGGTGTCTGCATGGGGGTCCTCGGTGCCGGGGTTCTGCACTGGTCCGCCCCCGGTGTACTGGAGAGGCATTACCGGCATGACGAGACGATACCGGGCAGCCTGAGCACCAATTACGTCCTCTCCATTTTTGAAGATCGATCGGGGAATGTATGGACGGGGACGTCCAACGGCGGCCTGAATCGCTGCAATCTGCTTACAGAGCAGTTCTCTCATCTGCGCAATATCGGAGGAGGCGAGTCCCGCCCCGAAGACCGGATGGTCTGGGCCCTGACCACGACGAATGACGGCAGTCTGTGGATCGCAACAGATTACGGAATCCACATACGCACATCCGGGCAGGGGCAATGGCGTTATATCGGCAAACATGCCGGTGCCGTCGTATCCAGCAGGAGCTGGCATACCTGGTCACTGCTCACCGATAGTAAAGGTCGGGTGTGGGCCGGTGGTGAGAACGGACTCGATTGCTATCAGCCGAAGGGGGACCGCATCGAAAGAATTCCCGTCCCGTATACGGAACTGGCTGGCAATCAGATATTCACCATGCTCGAAAGCAAAGACGGCTCGCTGTGGATAGGCAGCGATCACGGCGTATACGTCATCCCCGCGGATGGTTCTGCATTGCGTCAATATCTCGGTAAATCGGAAGCAACCGGTGCAGCCGCCGTGCAGCCATGGTGCATGCTGGAAAGCTCCAATGGCAAGATCTGGATAGGAACGAATGTGAGGGGCTTCTACACGTTCGATCCTGAAAAGAAAAAGTGGACGCATTACGATCAGGAGCCGGGAGGCATCAGCAGCAGTAGTATTACCTGTATGCTGGAAGCGGATGATGGGTCAGTATGGATGGGAAGTGTCGGCGGGGGATTGCATCGCGTCGACTCTCTCGATATGCATATCACACGGCTGACCGAGCAGGATGGACTTGCGAATAATACTGTGTACGGTCTGCTGCAGGATGAGGCGGGACGCTTCTGGATGAGCAGTAATCATGGTATCTCAGTCTATGACCCGCGAGATCGCAGCGTGATAAATTTCAGGGTCAGTGATGGACTGCAGGCCGAGGAGTTCAACCAGGGAGCGGCCGCAAGAGGTCCTGACGGACGCATGTATTTCGGGGGCGGGAATGGTATAAACAGCTTCATCCCCTCACAGATTAAGCGGAACCGGGCTGTTCCGCCCGTGGCTATCACAGCTGTCAACGTTCAGCAGCGGCGCAGGGGTGGACTGGTCCTTCTACCGCAGACTTCCGGGGTGGAATATGAACTTTCGGCGGGAACGTCTTTTCTGACGATCGACTTTGCAGCGCTTGATCTCACTGACCCCGAACGCAATGAATACAGCTGGATGATGGAAGGTGTGCAGGATACATGGACCGACAGCACACATATGCGCAGGGCCATGTTTCCCGGACTCACACCCGGACGCTACACCTTCAAAGTGAGGGGAAGCAACAATCATGGCGCATGGAATAATACGGGAGCGCAGATCACGTTCATCATTCCCGCTCCCTGGTATGCCACCACGTGGTTCAGGATTCTCGTCGTTCTTTTACTGATCGCAGTTGTGGTGCTGATTGTGCGATCCAGGCGCAGGGCGAACAGGAGGCGGTTCAATGAGCAGGCGCAGCAGCAAATGCAGCTTACGGCGGAACTGCGTTCGCGCGAGGACGAACTTCTCGTGAGCCGCGAAGCGCTCGCGGAAGCCGTTGACGCACTGCGAAGTACACAGACAAAGCTGACCTATGCCAGCAAATTGGCTTCGCTCGGACAGATGACGGCGGGAATTGCACATGAGATCAAGAACCCGATCAACTTTGTAAATAACTTCGCCTTCTCGTCGATCGATATTGCACAGGAATTGCGTGAGGAACTGGAGGAAGGAGACTCGGATGAGGGTCCGCTGGCCGAGCGCATCGCGCCGCTGATTGACGAGCTGGTGATGAGCGCCGAAAAGATTTCAGAGCATGGCGCACGCGTGGATCGCATCGTCCGCTCCATGCTTCTGCATTCGCATGGAAAAGCCGGAGAAGCCGAGCCGGTCAAACTCAATGAGTTCCTCGACCAATATGTGACGTTGGCCTTCCATGGCATGCGTGCGCAGGTGCAGGACTTTACCGTTGAAATCATTCGCGACTACGATGACAGCATCACCACGATTCCTCTCGTGCAGCAGGATGTCGCCCGCGTCTTCGTGAATCTGCTGAACAACGCATTCCAGGCTGTGAACGAGAAGGCGGGTAGTGCGGGAGATGCATTTGAACCCACGGTTCATGTCACCTCGAGGCGGGTAGACAATTTCGCAGTCGTACGTGTTGAGGACAACGGGAACGGTGTGCCGGAACACCTGCAGCAGAAAATCTTTGAACCGTTTTTCACGACGAAAGCCGCAGGAAGTGGTACGGGACTGGGACTCTCCCTGAGTCACGAGGTCATTGTGAAGGGACACGGAGGGAAGCTTCGCTACGAAACGTCGGAACTCGGTGGTGCCTGTTTTGTGATCAGTCTCCCTCTGAATTGAGTACTTCGCCAGAGCGGTCAGTCACGTGGATTGTCGTGCCTGAACCTTTCAATGCTTTCCTTTTCCCCGAGAAGCAGAACGTCATCTCCTTCCTCGAATACGTAGTCGGCATCCGGAATGGTGCCCTGACGTTCCGCAGGGTCTACTGAATCCATGGCACCTGTCTCGGCCTCTTTCCGGATGAGAATCAACTGCACCCCGTATCGGTTACGCACATCGAGTTCCTTGATGGTTTTGCCGATGAACTGGTCGGGGACTTTCGTTTCCACGATCTGATGTGTCTCGAAGACATCTATCGTGCGGCCGCGTTCCATACCGGATACGATGGAGTGCATTCCCCCCGCCAGATCTTTCTTGAAGATTTCCTTGTTGTACATGTCGATCACGTCCTTGGCACGCACGCGTCCAAGCAGCTTGCGATTCTTCTCATTTTCGACGACGGGAAGCTGCCGGCTGTCGATGCGGCCGAATTGATGCATGACGAGATCGAGGTTGTCATCAGGCTGCAGGCACTCGACGTTCGTGCGCATGAGATCCGATGCGATCACGAGTTCAGGTGGGATATCCCTGTCTGCTATGAACTCCTTTGCCTGTTGCAGGGTGATCACGCCCTGCAAACTGTCGTTCTGATCTACGACGAAATACTCTTCATGCTTCCCATCGAGCATGGTCTGCAGCAGTGCGGGAAGAGAAGTGCTGTTGAGGATAATGTTCTCATCGCGGCGGAGCACATCTCGCACACGGTGATGACGCAAAAGGTTCACATCTCGCCCCGCGAAAAGATCGATACCCTTGCGCAGCAATTTAAGCGTGTAGATTGACTCACGTGACATCTTCGTGGTGAAGACGGTCGCGATGATCGAAGCGATCATCAGGGGCAGGATGATTTTGTAATCATTAGTCATTTCAAAAATGATCAGGATAGCGGTGATGGGTGCGTGAGTCGCGCCGGCGACCACAGCGCCCATTCCCACGAGCGAGTATGCCCCGGAGGAGGCGGAATACTGGGGCATGAGCATATGGACGAGTGCCCCGAAAAATCCACCCGTCATGGTCCCGAGGAAGAGCGATGGAGCAAACACACCGCCTGATCCGCCCGAACCCAGACTGACGCTGGTGGCGAATATCTTCGCGAAAATCAGCAGCAGCATGGTGACCCAGGAAAGGTGTCCGAGCAGGGCAGCATTCATGGTATCGTATCCCACACCGTAGATATGCGGCACGAAGACGCCCATACCTCCGATGATCAACCCACCGATCATGGTTTTCAAAATGCCATTCAGCTTGAGGTCGTCGAAGAAATCTTCGAGTCGGTAGAGCGTTTTTGTGAAGAGCAGAGCAACGATACCTGACAGAATGCCGAGGACGGCATAGGGGAGAAGTTCGAACGGACTCACCAGGTGATACGCGGGTACCTCAAATGCCGGGAAATCACCGAGAAAATGTCGTGAGACGACGGTTGCGATCACGGAGGAGATCACAATGGGACTGAACTGTGCGACACCAAAATCTCCGAGAATGATTTCGACGCTGAACAGTGCGCCGGCCACCGGTGCGTTGAACGCAGCAGCGATGCCGGATGCCGCTCCGCAGGCGACAAAGGTCTTGGTCCTCCGTGGATTGACGCGCAGCAATTGTCCGAGTGCAGAACCGATGGATGACCCGATCTGAATCACCGGTCCCTCGCGTCCGACAGATCCCCCTGCCCCGATGTAGACGGAAGAAGCGAAGAGTTTCGCGATGACCACGCGGGGACGAATCTTGCCGTCCTGGAGCGCAATGGCTTCCATCACTTCCGGCACTCCGTGTCCTTTTGCTTCCTTCGAGAAGTAGTACACCACGGCACCTACGATCGCACTTCCGATAACAGGGATCGCAATTTTCCAGAAAATCGGGACCGTGTTCAGGAAATCCAGCGTAAGCGCCCACTCACCCCAGAAAAGTTTCTGGCAGAGTTTGATCAGCCATTGTATGGCGACGGCGCCGAGTCCACCCAGCAGTCCGATGATCACCGCGACAATGACCATGAAGGTATGCTCGGTGCCTCGGAAGCGATGGAAATAGCGCTCAAGCCCGACGCGCAGGTCGAGGATCCGGTTGGAAATGTTCTCTAGAAAGGATTGCAAAACAGCGGTATTCGAGTGCAGTTCATTCGCAAGATACGGAATCCCGGGCGAACTCTCTGTATCCGTTTCCCGATTAGCCTACGACCACTGCAGTGCCACTGGCGGTAACCATGAGCATACCGCCGTTTGCGCCAAGATTTTCATAGTCGAGATCGACGCCGACGATGGCATTTGCGCCCATAGATGCTGCGCGTTCCTGCATTTCCCGCAGGGCGATATCCTTCGCATTGCGCAGCTCGTTTTCATAGGTCGCGGACCTTCCACCGACGATATCACGGATACCTGCGAAGATGTCCTTGAAAATATTGGCTCCGAGGATGGCTTCGCCGGTGACGATGCCCTTGTATTCCTGAATGGTCTTGCCCTCGATGCCGGGTGTGGTTGTAATCGTCATGTAAACTCCCAGTTGATTGGTTTAAAAAAAACGGGACTCACGCTGGAGGCCACAGGGCGTCACAGAGTGAGACTGTAAACATAGTAGACGCCATACATCATCAGAGAGGTGATGAGCGTTGTGAGTGCTGTGCCGAGAAGCACACGGCGCGGTGTTTCTTCAATAATATGATACGCAAGGGTGTGGAAGAACACCAGGTTGGCGATCGTTGCGAGGAAATAAATTTCAGAACTGTGGAAATATCTCCCTTCGATGGCGAACGGCAGCAACTGTGAAAGGATATAGATGGTCAATCCGGTAACGATGATTACCACGACGGCCTGCATGAGATACTTGCGCTGCAGGGACAGGGGTGATTGTGGTTTTCCCGTTTCTCCGGCCATTGTACGTCTGTTTATTTCTGCAGAATGAGAGTTTTCTGTGTGCGGTGACCGTTCGATTCCAGAACCGCGAGATACGCTCCAGCAGGGAGACGCGTCGCGTCCCAGCGCAGGACATGGGTTCCGGCGGACAGGTAGCCGTCATGCAGTTCGTTGACGATGCGCCCGTTGGTGTCATAAATGCGAACGCGCGCGTGTCCGCTTTCACCGAGACGCAGCTGCAGGGTGCCGATGTTGGTCGTGGGCTGAGGCCATGCATCGAGTGAAAATTGCAGTGCGGAAGAGGAGACGCTGCTGAGCTCGATCACCGGTGAATAGGAAGCACTGCCGTCCATGTCTACCTGCTTCAGTCTGTATGCGATGCGGGTAGAGGGGAGATCGGTGTCGACAAAGGAGTAATCCTGGCGCTGTGTACTGCTCCCCGCTCCGTTGACGAAGCCGCGTACTTCCCAGGAGGCGCCAATGTTGCGCTGCACTTCAAATCCGTAGTTATCCGTCTCAGTGGCTGTGGTCCATTGCAGATGTGCTGATCCCCGCGCAATCCGGCTCGCGGAAAAGGATTGCAGCTCTACGGGGGTGCCACCATTGGTTGTCCGCAGGATGAGTCCGCCTTCACCGACAGCCATCCCATTGTTCGCATCGATGAAAAACACGGAATGAAGATCCGTCGTTACCCCGCTGTTCTGCTGTGCCCAGGTAACACCGCCATCCGTCGTACGGATGATGACGCCTCCCGCACCAACGGCTGTGCCGTTGTTCATATCGGAGAAGGAAAGTCGTGCCAGGTCCGTGTTTACCGGACTCGTGACTGAACTCCAGTTGAGTCCACCGTCGGTTGTGTTCATGATCAGTCCGCCATCACCGACGATCCAGCCATCATTCATGGTGGTAAAGAACACATGATTGAGATTGGTGTTTACGCCGGATGTGATGGTGCTCCAGGCCGCGCCCCCGTTGGTGGTGCGCAGGATGACACCGCTGTTGCCCACGATAATGCCGTTGAGGAGATCCCGGAAAAAGACACCGTTGAGCGGATCATTGGTTGGCGCCAGTTTGAGACCGTAATTCGCTCCGCTGTTGTTGCTGAACAGAATGACCCCGTTGTCGCCGACGATTGTGAGTGTGGTGCCGTTCGTCGGATCATGCACGAACAGATCGTTGAGGTTTTCCGTGGTGCCCGCAGTATGCGAATTCCAGGTCGCGCCCAGATTTGTTGAGGAGCGAATCACCCCGTTGTCACCGACTACCGTAATAGTGGGCAGCGCAACGCCGCTGACGAAGATCTTGTTGAGATTTTCCGTCGTGGAAGCTGTGGCTGAGCTGAAGCTCATACCTCCGTTGGTGGTGCCGAGCACCAGTCCATCGTCACCACATGCAACAGTCATGGAGGCGGAAACAGAGAAGACGCCATGCAGCGGCTTGCTCGTCCCTGAAACCAGTTGCGTCCACTGTGCCATGGCGCTGCCGGAAAATGCGAGGGAAAAGATGATCAGCGCGCTGACCCGAAGATTGTATTGCTTCATGGGACTCCTCATCAGACGAATGATTGACCCTGTGCGGGAGTGATCTGTAAAATATAGGAAGTGGCTCCGTGAGAGTCCAATTCAGACTGCTGCGCATTTCTTCATTGAAGCAGTTCTGTCCAATACCTATCTTTTCACTTTCCATCAATCTTCCCGGAGTTCCCATGCATCGTGTTTCCATGTTCGCCCTCATGTTGCTTTTCAGCAGCGGTCTGCTGTCCGCACAGACGGTGAGTTTCAGCAGAGCCTCTTTCCCGGAAGGGATGAAAATCTCAACACAGAAGGATTTCAAAGCGGATATCATTTTCTCTGTCGGCGGCAGCACGGAGGGAATGACCATGTCAAAAGAGACCAGGGTGAAAAGTCAGTTCACCATACTGGAGGAAGGTGCGCACCGTTTCAACAAAGCGGAGCTCGTCCTGACGGAAGGATATGATTATGAACAGAGCATGATGCGGCGTAAACCCAAAAACGTGAAGCTCGATGATGCGGACAAGGTGTTCATCGTGGAAGCGAATCCGGATATGGAGAACGGCAAAGACAATCCCTGGCTGCTGAGTTTGAAGGATGGCAGCGAGGTGACGGATGAGGAAAGCTCGTTCATCCTTGATGAAGTGCTTCCGGAGCGGGCGAGCGGATTTGTGCGCATGCTTGACGGCAGAACGATGTCTGTCGGTGACACCGCCAATCTCGATGACAGTTTTCTTCAGGCTCTGGGTACCAATGTTGTCCGCAAGGGTGCGGAGATTCGGTCTGCCTATCTCCTGTTGCGGGAAGTTGGCGAGGCCGACCTCGGGGAAACCGCCACCTTTGATATCGTTGTCGATATCAGCGCGAACGCAGGCATGATGGATATGAACCTGAAGCTCAAGGGTACCGTCCTGACATACGTCGAATCACTATGGCCGCTGAATTTTACCCTCAAGGGTGACATGGGCGGCGAGTCGGCGCATGGCGGACAGGATATCGTCGCCGACGGTTTGCTCGATGCCAGTATGGTAATGTCTTACGAAGAGGACTGACAGCGAATACACCGACGAAATACTGGCACGCGACGGACGATGGTCGCATTCAATGCGACCTTTGTCCACGCGCCTGTGTGCTGCGTGAAGGACAGCGCGGTCTGTGCTACGTGCGCATGAACGAGAATGCTTCGATCGTCCTCACCACCTGGGGACGATCGAGCGGTTTCTGCGTCGATCCGATCGAGAAGAAGCCTCTGAACCATTTCTACCCGGGCAGTGCGGTCCTTTCGTTCGGGACGGCGGGCTGCAACCTCACCTGCCGTTTCTGCCAGAACTGGGATATCAGCAAATCCCGCCAGATGTCGCGTCTCGCCGACCAGGCCACGCCTGAGGCTATTGCTGCGTCTGCACAGCGTGAAGGCTGCCGCAGCGTCGCCTATACCTACAACGATCCGGTGATATTTCATGAGTATGCCATTGACACCGCCATCGCCTGTGCCGAGCGGGATGTGTATTCGGTGGCGGTGACGGCGGGATATGTCTGCGATGTGCCGCGGCAGGAATTCTATCAGCATATGCATGCAGCGAATGTGGATCTGAAGGGCTTTTCCGATTCTTTCTACCATTCACTTTGCAGTGCGCGCCTCGAACCCGTACTCGACACGCTGCGCTATATCGCACTCGAGACGGATGTCTGGCTGGAAATCACCACGCTGCTCATCCCCGGGGAGAACGACAGCGATGCCGAGCTCGATGCCATGACGCAGTGGATCGCCCGGGAACTCGGTCCCGCCGTGCCCCTGCATTTTACCGCCTTTCACCCGGACTGGAAGATGCGCGACGTCGCTTCCACCCCTGTCGATACCCTGCACCGCGCACGTGCGCATGGGAAGCGCAACGGACTGCAGCATGTGTACACGGGCAATGTCTATGATCCGGAAGGGGGAAAGACCTACTGTCAGGCATGCGGTGAAGTGCTGATTGGACGCGACCGCTATGCGCTCACGCACTGGGGTCTGGATCAACAGGGACAGTGCAGCAGCTGCGGCACGCGATGCGCGGGTCGCTTCGACGCCGTTCCGGGCACATGGGGCGCGCGGCGGAAACCGTTGTAGCACGCTTTCTCTTCCCACCACTTTCTTCTATCTTCTGGATACGCGATCACAGTTTCCAGAGGCGCATGCGCATTCCCAAACTCCCATTGCATATTCAGATTCTCCTGGGACTGATTCTCGGGGCCGTGTTCGGTCTGATATTTGCCGTGAACCAGCATCTTCTGATCCTCGAATTCACGTCGGATGGCGCACCTCGTGAAGTGGAAATGCAGGACTGGGATGAATGCACGCTTTCGCAGGGGGGAACCGAACACCGGCTTGCAGCAGGGGACCAGGCGGAAATTCTGCACCTTTTTCACCAGATGAAGAAGAAAGGTGATGTCGATGTCATCGTAAGGAAAGGGGAGCGTGTCCGTGTATACGAGAAGGTGCTGTCCATGCGCAAGGAGCAGACCATCGCCACGGTCATCAAGCCGCTTGGAGACATTTTCATTCGCCTGCTCATGATGATCGCCATCCCCCTCGTATTCGCCTCACTGCTCGTGGGCGTTTCCAGCCTGCATGACGTTACAAAAATGGCGCGCATTGGCGGGAAGACCATCGCGTACTACCTGGTCACCACGGCGCTCGCCATCAGTATCGGACTCGCGTTCGGGAATGTCCTTCGTCCCGGGGCGCAAATGGACAGTATGGCCCGTGACCGCCTCATGGCTGCCTATCAGGAGGACGCGGTCACCAAGATTGAACAGAATATTTCGGTAGACCTGCTGGACTACATCGTTAAACTCGTCCCTAAAAATGTCGTGCATGCACTCGCCAGCGCGGAGATGCTTCAGATCATTTTTTTCGCCCTGCTGCTGGGCATTACTCTGCTCTTTATCGACAGGGAAAAGGCGGAGCGTGTCATCGGCTTCTTCGATGCCATCAGCGATGCCATGATTAAAATGGTTGATTTCGTCATGCTCATCGCCCCGTATGCCGTGTTTGCGCTCATTGCGGCGACTATCGCGGAATTCGGATTCGGCATCCTGCAGACACTGCTCTGGTATATCGTGGCGGTGGTCGGCGGACTGGCGGTGCAGACCTTCATCGTGTACCCGCTGCTGCTGAAGCTGCTTGCGCGTGATGTCCCGCTCGGACGCTTCCTGCGTGAACTGCGTCCCGCCCAGCTCGTGGCGTTCACCACCAGCAGTTCGGCCGCGACGCTGCCCGTGACCATGGAGTGCTGTGAAAACGTCGGCGCGCCCAAATCCGTCACCAGCTTCGTTCTGCCTCTTGGCGCGACCATCAACATGGACGGCACGGCACTTTACCAGGGCGTGGCCGCGGTATTCATCGCCCAGGTATTCGGCATGGACCTTTCCCTCACCCAGCAGCTTACCGTTGTGCTTACCGCTACCCTGGCTTCCATCGGCACCGCCCCGGTGCCCGGCGTCGGCATCATCATGCTCATCATCGTGCTGCGCTCCGTCGGTATCCCGGAAACCGGCATCGCCCTCATCCTCGGTGTCGATCGCATCCTCGATATGTGCCGCACCATCACCAACGTCACCTCCGACGCCACTGCCACCATGATCGTCTCCAGTACCGAAAAAGTCTTCACCCCCCGGTGAGAAGTTTTTACTCCGCTGTCGAGGAGCGTTCTTTGCGCTTCGCGCAGTAGTTGTCCCGCTGCGCGGGCCGTATTCAGCAAACACCTGCGCGTCAGCGCAAACACCTGCGCGCCAGCGCAAACACCTGCGCGTAAGCGCAAACACCTACGCGCCAGCGCAAACGCCTGCGCGTAAGCGCAAACGCCTGCGCGTCAGCGCAAACACCTGCGCGTCAGCGCAAAGAACGCCCCAATGGGGCAAGAACTCCGCGTCAGCGGAAAAAACGACGCGAAGCATCAACCCATTGCGCGTTCGAGGCGCTGGGCGACGTTTTCCCAGTTGACGATTTTCATGAAGTTGTCAACGTAGTCGCCGCGCTTGTTCTGGTATTTGAGGTAATAGGCGTGCTCCCATACATCGATGACGAGCAGAGGGATGGCTCCCCACTGCGTGAGGTTCTGATGCTTTTCGGCCTGCAGAACAATCAGGCGTCGTCCGAGCGGTTCCCAGGCCAGGATGCCCCAGCCTGAGCCCTCAACTTTTTTCGCGGTGGTGGTGAATTGTTTGATGAACGGGGCAACGCCGCCGAAATCTTTTTCGAGCTGTGTTTTGAGCATCCCCGAGGGCTGACCGCTTTTGTCGGCGCTGATCATGTTTAGCCAGAAAATCGTATGCAGGATGTGTCCTGAACCATGAAATGCCGCCTTCTGCGCGAGGCGATCAATCAGATCGTAGTCGCCGCTTTCACGTGCGGCCTTCATTGCGCGGAGTGTGCTGTTCAGGCCCTTCACGTAGCCGTTGTGGTGAATGTCGTGATGAAGGCGCATGGTCTGCTCGTCGATATACGGCTCCAGTGCGTTGTAGGCATATGGAAGCATCGGAAGGATGTAGTCGCCGGATGCATCCGTGGCGAGCGAAAAGAGCGGGGCACCGTTGCGCTCAATGGGTGAAGAGAACCCGGCATACGGGGTGAGCAGTGTGGCGCCGAGCGCCGCAGCTCCGGTTTTCATGAAATCTCTGCGATTGGCGGACATGGATTCCTCCTCTATTTCGTTGTTCAATTGCTTCATTTCGTATGCAGGAAAAACGGAGAGCCACGGAAAATCGTTCCGACCGAAAAGGCGGCGAGAAGGTCTGTCCCTGTGTTTGTGCTCTGAGAGACGTTGTGTAATTTGCAGACTGTAGTTTTGTGCAACCTGTAAAGCACGGCACTCATGGAACTGCTCATCAACGCACTCGTCATTTTCGGACTGCGCATTTGTGACGTATCGCTCGGCACACTTCGTACCCTGTTTACCGTGCAGGGGAAGAAGGTCCTTGCGCCGATTATCGGGGTGTTCGAGTCCCTGATCTGGGTTATCGCGATCAAGGAAGTGTTCGCGCATCTCGACAATCCCTGGAATATCGCCGGGTACGCCGGCGGATTCGCAACGGGCACGCTGTTCGGCATTCTGCTCGAACAGAAACTCGCCATCGGTTTCCACCAGATATACGTGATCTCGAAACACAGGACGGACCAGATTGCCGATGTGCTCCGTCAGAATCTTTTCGGTGTCACCATCATTCCCGGTGAGGGTGGAACAGGCGGTATGGCCATCATCACATCGATGATCAAGCGCAGCCGCCTGCGTGAATTTCAGAAGCTGGTCGATGGCGTAGACAGCGACGCCTTCATTTCCATTCAAAACGCCATGCTGTACCGCGGCTTTCTCCATGGCGCACGCAAATAACGGACGGTTATCATCATTACATATTTTCAGATGAGGAACGTATGCAGAGAACGCTTGCAATTGTGAAGCCCGACGGTGTCGCAGCCGGACTCGTGGGAGAAGTTGTCAAACGGATCGAGCAGGAAGGACTGCGCATCGTTGGAATGCGTATGGAGCATATGACGCAGACGAAAGCGGAGGGCTTTTATTACGTCCATCGCGACAAACCGTTTTTCGGTTCCCTGATGGAATTCATGACCTCGGGTCCCGTCGTGCTGATGACGCTGGAAGGAGTGGATGCCATCAAGCGCTGGCGCTCGCTCATGGGTGCGACCAATCCGGAGAAGGCCGATCCCGGTACGATTCGCAGGGATATGGCGACCAGCATCGAACGCAATGTCGTCCACGGATCCGATGCCGTCGATACGGCGTCATTTGAAGTGAATTACTTTTTTACCGGAACAGAGCTGATGGCCTGATCAGCCTTCCCTGCGTATGACCGAAGCGGTGCGGGGATAATGCTGCTGCAGGGATTCAGGCATGGTGGAGGGAAGGTTCCGCTGGGAGAGGATGTCCGCGAATTCTTCGCGGCCACTGAAGCGTGTGTTGATGATCCACGCGACGATGGTGTGAATTATTCTGCTGTGGCGTCCCGCATACTGGGACGCTTCCTTTAATGCCTCCAGAACGGAAATGTCGTCTTTCGCCTCGAACATGGCGAGTCCCACACGCGCAAATGCGGCGTAGGTGGGATGCGCTGTGCTCATCGCCGCAGTGTGCAGGGCGCGTACCGAAAGATCGGCACCTCGTCCGAGCATCTGGGAGGTAAGCGCGTACAGCAGGTGTACGAGGGGATGCACCGATTGCCCTTTCCTCTCGGCGCGGGTGAGCTGCATTTCCAGAACGACGTTGGCTTCGGCCGTATTGCCGCGCTGTATCATGCTCAGCACGCGGACCATGAAATCACCGAGTCCGTCGCCCTCACGCTCTTCCCCGAGTCCCCCTAGCGAGACCTGCTCGCGATGCGCGAACTTCGTCCGCAGAGGTGCAAGCTGCATCGCCTGGCGATAGGTCTGCATGATTTCTTCGAATGGAATGCCGATCGCCGGTGAAAGCGAGCGCAGCTGGTTGAGCACTTCCTCCTCGTCGAGATCTTCCGCGGTGTTCTGCGCCTTCATGAGAATGGACTGATACTCGAGCTCCGGCTCACGTCCCAGTCGGGAATGCAGCATCAGTGCCGACGCGATGGAATTCTGCACATCCGGGTCGTCCCCGCGCGACAGCCGGAGATCGTTGAGGTAATGTGCTGTCATGCGATGCAGCGCCTCTTTCTCTTCCGCCGTCAGTTCGTTGTACAGTGCGGTGTGGATGGCATGCTGTGTGAAACGATACACGGTGGATTCCTTCCCGTTCACCAGGCGGAAACCGACGGGCTCGACAATGCCATGCAGGGTGCGCACGCGGCGCAGCACACGGATCAGCTCAAGGGAAGGACGCTGCGTCAGGTGCATGAGCTCATGTAGCGAGAACTGGTACCCCAGCACCGACGCCGTCAGCACGAGATTCAGATCGTGTTCCTTAAGCGACTTCATCAGCCAGTTGGTGACCAGGCGAATCTCGGCCGGGAGTCCGCGATACGACTGCAGGTCACCCGTCACCACCCCGCGGTCGTCGAGGACGTTCTCCACGAGAAGGTGTTGGATGTAGGACTGCAGGAAAAAGGGGTTGCCGCCGGTTTTCTGTTCCAGCCACTGAAGGAGGTCGGGCTGCCGTGGACAGCGCGGGAAATGCGCGTGATAGAAATCCTGCATCTGTTCGGGACTGAAAGGCGGGACGGTGACCTCGGAGACATACTCCGCCTGCGAGAATTTCGTATAGAGGGATAGCAGTTCGGGCGACGACTCCAGTTCGTCGCGGCGGGCACTGAGCACGAGCGTGATCCTTGCGCCCCGGTACTCTTTTTCAGAAAAGAAACGGTTCAGTGCTTCGATGGTCGGGGCGTCCACCCACTGCACGTCATCGATCACCAGCAGTACGGGAGATTCTTCTGCGATCGCCTTCAGGTCGTTGAAATACTCACGCACGAAATTGGAGAAATCCACTTCCCGCGTGCCGTTCTTGAATTCGTTAAGATCGCGTCGGATTTCCTTCACGCCGTAGGCCAATTCTCCCACGATGGGAATGATGGCGAGAACGGTGAGGGAAATGTTCTTGACCAGGTTGAGCTTGCGCCGCGTGTTGGCCTGGTTGGCGAGAAGGTCTTCGAAGATATCCTTCAGCGGCTGATGCGGCTTGAGAACATTGGTCGATTGGCTCCCGAGCGGAGAGCTGCATTGCGCGTAGGAAACCAGCGTGTGCTCGCGCACGTGATTGAGATAGTGCTGCAGAAAACGCGTTTTGCCCTGTCCCGTTTCTCCAAACAGCCAGATGACTTCCAACCCGTTTTCCCTGCTGCGTGCGAGGATATCGTCGAATCGCTGTTCGACGTCGGGACGCTCGATGTATACCTGTTCACTGTCCACTTATGATTCCCGCTTCCGCTGCGCTTCCTTGATCATGAGGCTGAGCACCTCGTCGAGCAGGCGCTGCTCTTCATAATCCGCAATGCTGTCGGATGTGCCGCCACCTCCGCCGCCGCCGCCGCCGTGACGGTTGCCGCCCAGCACCTCGTGCAGGGTGTCGGTCTGATGCTTGATGGCATCGCGCTGCTCGGCTTCCAGTTCCTTCACCACGCGGTCGAGCCGCTCCTCCTGCGCTGACCCCGCGAATGTCACCATGAGTACGATCAGCAGGATGAACTCGATGGACAGTGCCATGAGAATGAGCGAGGGTTCTTCCTGCGGAATGAGTTTGAGTCCCCGAAGACCGATGACGAAAATCAGGATGGCCGCACCACCGGATACGAGTCCCTGAATCAGGTTGCCGTACGAGGCGGAAATTCGGTAGCGGAAATAGAATTTTATTGGAATAAGTGGGTTGCTGCTCTCGCCCTTCATATACCGGCTGATGGACATATAGTCTTCCACTTCATTTATGACCACCTGCGGCAGCGTGGTGAAACGAAGCATATGTTCGCGCTTGTCCCGGTCCACACCGAGAATGGCGGCGAAGTCCACATCATGTGCGTCGAACTGTTTTTCAAGCAGTGAGCCGACACGCTCGAATTCCCGAACCACCTTGGCGCGCACCCAGGCCAGGCTGCTCCCTTTCGGCAGAAACATGGAGACCAGGAAGGCAACAATCAGCGCAAAGAAAATATGCAGCGGCATGAACGCGTAGTAGGGATTGACGAAATACAGTGTCTGCCCGGTGTTGAGGATGTGATCATGCAGCTTTTTCTTTCCGATCAGGATATTCGTCGTGCGGTCCTGCGTCGACAGTTCGTTGTGCCGGATGGCATAGAACAATTCGCGCAGCTGCTGTTTCTGCCTGTTGAAACTCTCGCCCGATGAGAGATCCCGGCTCATGATAATCCACTCCGCCGGCAGAACATCCGCAAAAACTTCGTAATTCGGGAACATCGTTGCCAGCGAGCGTTTGACCACCGCTTCCTGCAGACTGATGGTTGTAACCATCACTGCAAGGAAAATGATCACAAATGCAATGAAACCGGTGGAGCGTGAGCTGGACTCTGCCATGCGGGGATTGTCCGAGGTTGTACGGCGCTGTTGAATGCGGGTAAAGTAGGGAAAAACAGTGCCAATTCGCAATTCCCGGCCGCATCTCGTTGTCCTGCGCGGTTCTCCGGCAAGGCAGGAAAAAATTCCCTGCGTGGAGGACAGTACTTTTATTATTTTTACATATACCTGACAGTATTCAGTGGGAAGATAGCATGACACTTAAGGAAATCGGATACGAATCGTACGCTGCAGAGGCGTTCGCCGAACTCGGTGTGTCCGGTTTCGTCCCGGCCCGCGTCGCAGTGGTCAACAGGAATAATTTCGAACTGTTGACGGAAAAGGGACCCGTCACCGCAGAACCGACGGGACGATTGCTGTTTACGGCTGAAGACAGCCTTGCAATCCCCACCGTGGGCGACTGGGTTGCCGCACAGCTTCTCAATGACGATACCTTCGCCTTGATACATCACCTGCTCCCTCGCCGCACGGTGTTGCGGCGCAAGGATCCGGGACGCAATGTGGAATTCCAGTTGCTCGGGGCCAATATCGATACTGCCTTCGTGCTGCAGGCGGCTGATCGCGATTTCAACCTCAATCGCCTCGAGCGTTACCTGGTGATGATACGGGAGGGCGGGATTCGTCCTGTCATCATTCTCGGCAAAGCTGATCTCGTGGATGAGGATGAACGCGCGGCGATGCTCGAGGGCATGCGCGAAACAGCCGGGAAAGTGTCATGCATCGCCTATAGTGCGGTGACGGGGGAAGGACTCGAAGTCATCCGCACGGAGCTGCTTCCCGGAAGCACTGTCTGTCTCCTGGGCTCGTCCGGCGTCGGGAAGACCACACTGCTCAACACGCTGCTGGGTGAGCAGGTTTTTGCGACCAAGGAAGTGCGCGATGCGGACCATCGCGGACGGCATACGACCACGCGCCGGCAGCTGCTTCCCATGCCCGACGGTGCCCTGCTCATCGACACACCGGGCATGCGTGAACTGGGCAATTTCGGCGCCGATGCCGGTATGAGCGCCACCTTCGCCGATATCGAGGAGTTGATCGAGCAGTGCCGTTTTTCGGATTGCACGCATCAGCACGAAAAGGGCTGTGCCGTGCTCGCCGCACTCGAAGAGGGTGTGCTCGATGAAGGACACTTTGAAAACTATCAGAAAATGCAGCGTGAAGCTGCGCACTATCAGCGCTCGTATGTCGAACGACGCAAGCGGGACAAGGAGTTCGGGAAAATGGTGAAGTCCATCTTGAAGGGTAAACCCGGTGGCCCCAAGCGTACATGAACAGCTGAAGTTTTTTATCGCCGAACGGTATGCGGACAGGGAGCAGTTCGACCTCGGCGATTTCCTGTACGACAACCACCTGTTCCGTGGTGTGGATGAAGACTTCGTCGACTTCGTGTTCACGCACCGGAATGAAATGCTGGTCCTTCTCGCGGACGAGGACAAGCGCCGGCAGCTGATCGATGAAATGGCCGACGCCACCCGCGTGTATACGTGGGAACGTAATCAGTATCTCGCGCTTCCGGGAGGGAGCGATACATTGCTGGCGTCGCTCTACGATGCGCTGGTTACACGCAGTGCGCATGCGTTGAGGGATGCTGCATCGAGGGATGCCCTGCGCAAGGCCATGCGTCATGTTATCGACGCGCATCACGAACGGCTGCTGCGTTTCTTTGCTGCGGTGTGTCCCACTGATGATGGTGGACAGCCCGCGGAGAGTTTTCTCCGCAGCGTACCATGCGATGAGTATTCGGCCGAACTGCAGCTCACGTTGCTTGCGCTCGAGGTGGAGCAGCTGCAGCAACCCGTGCTCGACCTCGGCTGTGGTAGTGAAGGAAGGCTTATGCACTTTCTGCATAATGCGGGTGTGGCGGGACTCGGTGTCGACCGGCTTGCACCGCGAGCGGAGGGATTTCTGCGCTTGGACTGGATGCAGGCGCCGCTTGATGCCGCCCAGTGGGGCACCGTAGTCGCGCATCAATCCTTCAGCCTGCATTTCCTGTTTCATCACCGTCATCAGACAGGACTGGAATCGCGTTTCGCTCAACATTTTATGCAGATTCTGCATAATCTGCGTCCCGGGGGACGTTTCTGTTACACTCCCGGACTCCCGTTCTTCGAGAAAGTTCTCGCCGATGAACCCGCCTTTCGCATTATGCAGTTTCCGCATAATCTCAATTCCTCCGCTCCGTCCGATGTCGCATACGCAACGCATATTCAGCGCATCGCTTCCTGACCGGGCATGACCTCGCCCTTGTTCATTGCGCTCTATGCACATTCTGCATAAGTTTCCAGCGACATGATTACCAGCCACGAACGTCACTACGTCCCCAGCATGCGCCATCTTTTCGGACCCGTCCCCTCCCGTCGTCTCGGTACCTCACTCGGCATCGACCTGACCCCGCAGAAAGCCTGCACGCTCAATTGTCTGTACTGTGAATGCGGGAAAACAGATACCCTGACCGTGGAACGCAAAGAGTACGTGCCCACGCAGGAAGTGATCGATCAGCTGCGCGCGTTTCTTTCGTCCGCACCCGATCTCGACGCCGTCACCTTCTCCGGTTCCGGGGAGCCGACGCTGCACAGCGGTGTGGGAGATATCATCGCGTTTCTGAAAAGGGAATTCCCGCAGTACCCCGTGGTCATGCTTACGAACAGCACCCTGCTGCATCTGCCGGAGGTGCGCGCGGAGCTGATGCCGGTAGACCGCGTCGTCCCGTCGCTCGATGCGGTATCTGATGACGTGTTCCGTAAAATCAATCGTCCTCAATCATCGCTCACGAGTGGACAGCTGATTGAGGGACTGGAAATATTCTGCCGGGAATTCCACGGAGAGGTCTGGCTGGAAATTTTTCTGATTCCCGGACTCAATGATACGCCCGAGGAACTCGCGCTCTTCAGCGAACTGCTGCCCCGCCTGCGCACCACGCGTGTTCAGCTCAATGCACTTGATCGTCCGGGAGCGGTGGACTGGATCGACCCCATGCCCCGCGAGAATCTCGAGGCCATCGCACACATGCTGGGCGAAGGCGTGGAAGTCATCGGGAAACCCGTTCTCCGCCGTCACCTCGCATCCTTCAGCGAAGACATTCGCGACCGTATTCTTGACACCATCCGCGTGCGTCCCTGCACGCTCGATGATCTTTCCTCCGCTCTTGGACTCCATCCCCTCGACGCAGGCAAATACCTCGACGTCCTTCTCGCCGACGGACTCATCCAACAGCAACGCGCCCCACGCGGCATATTTTATCGCGCCGAATAGGCGCGAATCCAGAGGACAGATTTCAAATTTCAAATTGCAGATTGCAGATTTAATCAGGGATTGCTTCCTGTTCATCGTCCCCACGCTCCGCGTGGGGACGTATACAACCGCCGCTCTGCGGCGATTTGTTGGGAAGAATGAACGCGGAGCGTTCGGAAGTCCCGTCCCCACGCAGAGCGTGGGGACGATGAGTTCAATTTGGAATCTGCAATCTGTAATCTGAAATCTGGCTTCTCTACAGCAGATCTTTCACGCCGATGCGGAGTTTGGAGCGGTGGGGGATTTTCTCAGCAGCGACGCGTACGATGTGGCGGAGGCGTTCGATCATGGGGGGATGGGAGTAGTGGAGGAAGACGTACACCGGGTGCGGTGTGACGTTGCTGAGATTCGTGACGGAAAGTGTTTTGAGCGCTGATGCCATGGCGTCAGGCTTCCGATAAGTGAGCACGGCATAGCGGTCTGCTTCGAACTCATGCTTACGCGAAAGGGCATTCATCCCAATGGACAGCAGGAAGGACACAGGTGAGTAGAGCATGCCGAAGAACACGAGTCCCGCATACACCGATACATGCGCCATGAAAAACGCGTGCGCGAGAGCGGCCTGCGATATGAACAGCGACAGCAGGAAAAACATGACCCCGGTCTCGATCACGCTGAGCAGCAGTCCGACGATGATATGTTTTTTCCTGTAGTGCCCGATCTCATGTGCGAGTACGGATGTCAGTTCTTCCACATCATGCTTTTCTATCAGCGTGTCGAAGAGCACGATGCGCTTGTTCTTTCCGAATCCCGTGAAGAACGCGTTCGAACGGGACGAGCGTTTTGAACCGTCCATCACGAAAATCCCTTTCAAAGGGAATTGGACAGAGTCGGCATAGCGGAGAATTTCATCGCGCAGCGGACCCTCTTCAAGCGGGGTAAAACGGTTGAACAGCGGCATGATCCAGGTGGGAGCGATGTACTGCATGACAATCATGAACGCAGTGACCGCGAGCCATGCGTACAGCCACGCGATGGTGCCGGCCGTAAGGAAGAGCCAGAGCACGAGCGCCAGCACGGGTCCCCCGATGAGCACCCCCAGCAGAGCACCTTTGAGCATGTCGAGAATGAAGGTTTTAACGCTGGTGCGGTTGAAGCCGAAGCGCTCCTCGATAACGAAGGTGGAATACACGGAAAACGGGAGTGTCAGGATTCCCATACCCGCGCTCAGGCTCCCGATGTAAAGAAGTCCCGTCCATATCGGTCCCAGTTCCAGTGTGCGGAGCTGCACATCCAGCCAGTTGAATCCCCCTGAAAACCAGAAGAGCAGCATTATCAGCAGGTCAAATCCGCCGGAGATAAATCCGAATCTCGTCCGCACGCGGGTGTATTCCTGCGAACGTGCATACTCCTTTTCATCATAGACGTCCTTGAACTCGTCAGGCAGCTCGGGCGAGAGTGCGCGAAGGTTGAGAAGGTCGGCCCACACTTCCAGCGCGGTCGTGAGCAGCAGGGTAACGAGAATAATGACGGCGTAAATGTTCATGATCCCAATATACGACAGGGAAAGGAGCATTTGTGCCTTAAAAAAAGGATAAGTAAGTTTGTATTTATTGTCGAGATGCTCGCGTGCATCCTGCCTAACGCAAGCGAAAGGGCCCGAACGTTCACTGTCCATCACGGATTCTTACAATATCGAATCGATACTTTCCCCAAGTGTTTTGGAGGCTTAAATGCTTACTTGGATCATCATTGCCGTCCTCGTTGTCTTGATCGCTGCTTTCATCTTCTGGATGACGCGGCAGTACCGCAAGGCCGGCCCCAATGAAGTGCTCGTGGTCAGCGGCCGCAAGAGCCAGATCACCACGCCAGATGGCGCGACGCAGGAGATCGGATACAAATTCCGTATCGGCGGCGGTTCTTTTGTCAATCCTTTCACCGAACAGGCCGACACCCTGCCCATTGAGGTCGTCACCGTTACCATCAAGACGCCGGAAGTGCTGTCGAAGGACGGTATTCCCATCCTGAGCGAGTCCTCCGCACAGGTGAAAATTGACTCAAATGAATACGCCATTTTCCTCGCCACGCAGAACTTCATGGGTGGCGGCACCAGTGCCGTGCACGAAGTTGCGCAGACTGTACTCGAAGGCAAAGTGCGCGAAGCCATCGGCGGCATGACGGTGACGGAACTGTATTCCGACCGCGCCGAATTTGCGAACCGTGTTTACAACGCTGTCGTGCGTGATCTGGGAAGCATGGGTCTGTCCATGATTTCCTTCGCGCTCAAGGATATCAATGACACGCAGGGCTATCTCGAAGCACTGTCCAAACCGCGCATTGCGGCCGCGAAGCGCGACGCTGTTGTGAAGCAGGCCGAGTATGATCGTGACGCCGCCATCTTCGCTGCACAGGCAAACAAGGAAGCGGAAGTCGCCAAGCTTACTGCCGCTGCCGAGGTTGCCGGACGCAACTGGAAGAATGAAGAGCTCAAAGCCAAGTCGCAGATCGAAGTCAACAAGGTTCGCGCGCAGGCAGACTCCTCTTACGAACTCGAGCGTTACCGTCTCGAGCAGGACGTCAAGCAGGAGGAATACAAGGTCAAGCTGATCGAAACGCAGGAGCAGGCGAAAGTCCAGGCCGAAGAGATCAAGCGCAAGGAAAAGGAACTCGAAGCGAACATCATCAAGCCGGCCGAGGCCCGCAAGGTGCAGATCATTTCCGAAGCGGAAGCCGAGGGCATTCGTGTGGTGAAAGAATCCGAGGCCAAGATGCAGGCCCGCGCGAAGGAAAACGAAGTCGAAGCCGCACGCATCAAGATGCTCGGACAGTCCGAGGCCGATGCGATGATCGAAAAGGCGAAGGCGTACGGACAGTACAACCAGGCCGCGATGTACCAGATGGTTCTCGACGTGCTGCCCGAGCTCACGAAGAACGTGGCCGAGCCGCTTTCGCGCATCGACAAAATCACGCTGCTCGGCGGAGCGGACGGCAAGCTGGGCACCACGCAGCTTACCGGACAGATCGCCGATGTCATTTCGCAGGTCCCGGATGTCGTCAAGACACTCACCGGCGTTGACCTCGCGAAATTCCTCAAGGATAAGCTGGCAGGGGAAGAGGACTAAAGGTCCCTTCATGCGCAGCCCGTTTCCCCGGTCCTTCACCGCTGCCAATTCAGTATCGCGCGGTGTGGATGCAATCAGTAAACGACCATCATTGAGGTAATAACGTGACGGCAGACAGAATTCACCTTATAGGTTCTTCGCCGACGCTGAAAGTCGCCGCCAAGGCCAAGGCGCTCAAGGAGCAGGGGGTCGATGTCATCGACCTCAGTGTGGGTGAGCCCGATTTCGGGACACCCGCGCACATCAAGGAGGCCGGCAAAAAGGCGATCGACGAGAACTTTACCAAGTACACGGCCAACGAGGGCATCCTCCCGCTGCGCAAGGCCATTGCGCGGCATCTCGAGGAAGAGTATCAGCTCTCGTATGACCCGGCCACGGAGATCATGGTCTCCAACGGCGCGAAGCATTCCATTTACAACGCGATGATGGCCATCGTCAACGATGGCGACGAAGTGATCATTCCCGCTCCCTACTGGGTGTCGTACCCGGAAATGGTGAAGCTGGCGAACGGTCGTCCCGTGATCGTGCAGACCCGCGAGGAAGACGGCTTCCGCCTGACACCCGAGCAGCTGCGCGATACGGTCAATGCGTCGACCAAGGCGGTGTTCCTGAACAATCCTTCCAATCCCACCGGCAGCGGCTACACGCGTGAAGAACTCGAAGCGCTGGCCGAAGTCATTGTGGAAGAGGATCTCATCTGCATTGCCGACGAGATTTACGGCAAGCTGATATATGACAGCCTGAAGTTCACCCGCTTCGCGTCGCTGAACGAGGAAGTGCGCAAGCGGACGATCACCATCGATGGCGTGTCCAAGGCGTACTCGATGACGGGCTGGCGTATTGGCTGGGCCGCGGCTTCCCCCGAGATTATCTCGGCCATGGCCAAAGTGCAGAGCCACGCCACATCCAACCCGAGTTCCATCTCGCAGCGAGCCGCGCTCGAGGCGTATAAAGGACCGCAGTATGAAATCTCGAAGATGGCCGCCGAGTTCGAGAAGCGACGCAACTTCGTGGTGTACAAGCTGCAGTCCATGCCCCGCGTCAGCTGTCCCATGCCCCGCGGCGCATTCTACGCCTTCCCGAACATGTCCGCTTACTATAAGATGGAATACGACGGCGTTCCCATTCGCAACAGCTACGGCATGGCCTACTTCCTGCTGAAGCATGCGAACGTGGCCATCGTGCCGGGTGACGCATTCGGGACGGACGATTTCATCCGCATCAGCTACGCAACTTCCATGGCCAACCTGCAGGAAGGCATGGAGCGTCTCGCAGGCGCGCTGGCCAAACTCAAGCCGGCGCCGAAGCGCAAGCTCATCAAGCTGACCAACACCGAGACGGTGCACAAACATTACGTGCCGGTGGACTGGGATGTAAAGGTCGGCATGCGCGATGCCATGGTGGCCGAAGCGGAAGCGCAGCTTGGCTACAGCAACTACTTCGAGTGGAATGCCAACATCAACGGCATGATCGTGCAGCTGCGTACCAATGTCGGACACCTCTACGACTTCTGGGTAGAGAACTGGTATCCCGCACAGCTGGAAGCGGACATCGAACCACATGGCGTGATCTACGCGGTCGACGGTGCGCCCGGTCGAGAGCCGCATGCATTCTACAATTCCGACACCAAGACCGGCGTGCTGTTCAATTCGGATCATTACGGCTCGCTGCGTTCGCTGGCGCTGGGACTCGTGACCGACGTTGCCGAGCGTGTCTTCGACATCCACGCGGTACGTGCCCTGACCATGGACATCAACGGCGAAGGCGTGATGTTCATCGGTCCTTCAGGCACGAAGAAAACCGACCTGTTCTGGCGCGTCTTCCAGGAAGACGAAGCCGTGGCCCTGCACAGTTACGATTACATCTTCCTGCGCTATGGTGGTGGATACGCCGCTGCCGACAACCCCGAGCGAAAGATGTACATCCCAACTAATGCCGTGCGGGCACATGAATCCCTCGCAAAGCTGTTCGACAAGAGCAAATGCGAGAACGTCATCACGAAGGTGGAAGACTGCCGCAACGAGCAGCATCGCCTCAACGAAAGCTGTCCCCTCAACAGCGGCGCCCCGTACAGTTACGACTGCGCAAAGAAGTCGCACGCCATGCTCGATCCGTACTGGCTCGGCGGAATGGCGCGGCACGTCAAACGCATCGATATCCGCCACGTCTTCATCCTGCGCAACGACCCGGTATCCTCCGCCGTCGAACGCATGGACATTGACGACGCCCTGCACACCGTGGAGATGGGCTATCCCGCGGGTACTTCGTCGGGCGGCACACAGCATCCGTTCTACAATCCCCATCTGCTGGTCAAGACTGACGAACGCATCGAACTGCAGAAGCGCTTTTTCAAGAAGCTCTTCCAGTCGGCCGACGTCTACCAGCTCAACGCCGGGGCATCAACGGTAACCGATATGGTGCAGCACGTTTTGACTCATGTCAGCGGTAACGGAAGGTAATCCCATGGCGAAAGACATTTACAACAACGACGTATACAAGAAGTTCTACGAGCAGCTCGTCACGAAGCTTGACGGACCGAACATCCGGGAAGTCAACCTGAAGTGGCTGGAGCCGCGCGTCAAGGAGTTCGCGCAGAAAACCCAGTACGGCTCACATGTCTGGCGTTCGGTGCAGAGTTCGCGTCTCGCCGCAAAAACCGTGTACCTCGGTTCCGAACTCGTGCGCCTTCCCAAACTTCTTCCCTACCAGGAAAAAGTGGTAAAAAACGCGCCGGATGAGCTGGAGAAGGTACTCAACTGGATGACCACGCTGCCGTTTATCAAGCTTACGCGGCAGATGGGAAACAATCCTGACTACAACCCTGTCTGTACGTTGTACCTGAGTGTTGGCGACTGGCGCAATGCGCGTCTCGCTTACATGTGGGGCAACCTGCTCGACGAGCCCAGCGGACGTCCGGGTCCCGCCGTCACCATGATTCACATCCCCGAGGAGCATCAGAGTCGCCAGCAAATCCTCACCATGCCCGAGTTCAATCTCAACATCTGCCTCGGCAGTGACTACCTGGGCGAGGACAAGAAGGGCTTCCTGCGCCAGGCCATGTGGATGGCGGATGAGAAGGGCATGCTCGGACTGCACGCCGGCAGTAAGGTGGTAGTCGCACGCGACGCGAAGGAAAATACCCTGAAGCGTCACGGCGTCATCCTCTTCGGTATGACGGCAACGGGAAAATCCACCTGGAGCTGTCACCAGCTCGAGATGGATCCCAAGCGCGGGGAAATGACATACGCATCGCAGGATGACATCTGTTTCCTCAAGGACGACGGTTCCGCCTACGGGTCGGAGCACAACTTCTATGTGAAAACCGACGTGCGGAAATCCGACCAGGAAGCCATGCATTACGCTCTGACGCACAAGAGCGCGCTGCTGGAAAACATCATGGTCGATTCGAAGGGGAATATCGATTTCCTCGACGAGAGTCTTTGCGGGAACGGCCGTGCCGTGGTGCGCATGGACAAGTTGTTCATCGAGCGCGAGAACAAGCTGATCTCCATCGCGGCGCCCTCGATCAACCTCCCCAGTCTGGAAGAGAATGATTACCTCTGGTTTGCCTTCATCACAAGGCGCAACACCATCATGCCCTTTGCACAGAAGCTCACTCCCGAGCAGGGCGTGCTGGCGTACTTGTTCGGCGAATCCACACTGAGCTTTGCCGCCAACCCGGAAAAGGCCGGTGACTCGGTGCGCATCGTGGGTACTGATGATTTTATCATCGGCAGCCGCGGACGCAAGGTGAACCGCTTCTACGATATCATCATGAAGCTGGTCAACAAATATCCCGGCCAGGTGCAGTTCCGTCTCTACAACACGGGCGGCATGGGCGAGATCATAGAGGAGACCGATGATCACGGTACGATGCGTAAGCGGATGGTTCGCAAGGCTGAGCGTGTGCCTCTCGATCTGATGGCCGCCATTCAGCGTGGTGATCTCCGCGGCACCAACAAATGGGAAAAGGGCATCCTCGGTACCGAGAGCATCGTCGAAGCCGACGGCAAGCGCATGGAGGAATGGGACGTCCATCACCTCTACAGCCAGGAACAGATCGACTATTACATCAAGGATCTGATCCGCGGCCGCCGCGCCTTCCTCGAGGAAATCGCGAAAGAAGGACTCCGTCCCGAGCTCATCGCCGCTGCCGAGCGCAGCTTCCGCGCCATGGGCGACACCACCCGGCGCAGTGCTGCTCCGACCGCATCTGCTCCCATGCCCTCTGGAGGTCCGGTTACGGCTTCCGAACCCCGCGTCATCGTCCAGCGCGAAGAACCGGTCAAGCGTCCCCGCAAACCCGGTGTATGGCGGTGGAGGTAGAAGTTATTGACCCGTCTTCGACGGATCGTTGTTGCTCCCCGCTTCGCGGGGATCGTATTTGGCCCCGCCCCTGGCGGGGCCTGTTTTTTATACCGTGTTCGCAGCATGGAAAGATGGAAAAATGGAAAATCGAAACATCGCAATCAGTCTCATGTCTGAATCTTCATCGTCCCCACGCTCTGCGTGGGGACGCCTCTGGAGAACGCTCTGCGTTCATTCGTTACTCCCCGAGGGGGATGCTGAGCTGCAGGAGGGGGATGTTGTCGTGCATGCCCGTTGGCTGTAAGGCGCAGGCGGATTGCTGCAGGGGAGGTGACGGGGAATATGCAGTTCCTACATACACCGGCTCAGCGCTGAGATGGTAGGCAAGGATGGGGCCGGTCAGGGCCATCCCCGCTCCGACTGCCCAGCCTTCGTCCGAGTCCATTCCCGTGGCCGTCATCATACCGAGTGTGATTCCTGCGGCTGAGCCGAGCAGCGTCCACCACCCATTGCCGTTTCCTTCAAATATATCCCCGCCCCAGATGACTCCCTGCGTCAGACCGAGAGCTCCGCTGATCCCTGTGATCATGGCGAACGCAATGACCCTGTTCTCGGTGTTGTGATCCACGAGGTTGAAATGTGTACCCATGAGTGCGAACGGCACGGTTACAGCTTCGGCGACCACGAAACCGGCAACGCCGAGTCCGACCTGCGTGGCAATCGTGGGCATATCCCCCGGCTGCCACTTCAGTGCACGCAGATTGTCCTGCTCAGGCTGCGCCGGAGAGACGTACTGCTGCAGCACCGCCCGGACCGGGAGCTGTCCAGCGTATTCTGGGGACTGTGCCTCACCGACCGGTTGCTGTGTTTTACCGTCCGGTTGCTGTGCCGACATTGTCATAGTCATTAACAGGACTGTCCCAATCCACCCGGGTATGCTTTTCATACCGAAAACTCCTATTATATTGGAGGCAGAATACGTAATCTGTGTCCTCGCCGCAAGGGACGGAAGCGGTACCCTGTTATTCCCTCGCGGCAGTCCATCAGCATCCGAGGAAACGTGAGCACGACCAAAACCAACGCCACCCGCATACTCGAAGCACGTAATATTCCTCACGAACAGATCACCTACGACAGTTCGGACGGGGAAATCGATGCGATCTCCGTCGCCGACAAGATCGGTGCGGAGCATGAGAAAGTGTTCAAGACGCTGGTGGCGCGGGGGGATAAGACGGGCATCGTGGTGTTCTGCATCCCGGGTCCATTCGAACTCGACCTGAAGAAAGCCGCTTCCGTCAGCGGCAACAAGAAAGTGGAAATGATACGCGCGAAAGAGCTGCTGCCGCTCACCGGCTACATCCGCGGTGGCTGTTCCCCGATCGGAATGAAAAAGCAATTCGCCACGTGGATCGACGAGACCGCGCAGCTCTTCGAGAGCATCCACGTCAGCGCCGGCGCGCATGGGGCGCAGATCCTCATCGCACCCGGGGACCTGGCAGCACTGATCGAAGCGGACTTCGCGGATCTGAGCTGACTTTGAATCTTGGGGGCACCAAGGCACGGAGACTCGAAGTCACTAAGGGAAGTTTGAGCCCCTTCGGGGCGTTCTTTGCGCTTCGCGCAAGTGTTTGCGCGTCGCGCAGCTCATCGTCCCCACGCATTCGCTCATCGTCCCCACGCTCTGCGTGGGGACGTAAGCCTTGAACGCTCTGCGTTCATTCGATCACAAGCCCAGAATTTCCACATCCAATTCCCCTGCATATCCAGAGTAGCTTCTGGCAGATGAATATCGCCAATGTGTGGGATCATCTACGTAACCGCGTCTAAGCGGATTATTGTGTATGTAGTTAATTTTCTGTTCCATCATTGTCATGTTGCGAATCAGTTCCGGATATGAGCCGCTTTCCCAGAGTGCATGCGTTCTGTCACGACGCAGTGCTAATCCCTTTCCTTTGCAAAGGTCAAGTATTTTGCTTCTGCGGCTAGCCTCAAGAAGATCAAGTATACTGCGCGCCGTATAGGATCGAAATCGTGAGATTTGTTTCTCAATATCGTGTCCGCTGGCAATGATGTGCAGGTGATTCTCCATGATGACGTAGGCATGGAGGGTAAGATCCCGCGTGCTGGTCAGAAAGGAAAGGCTGTTGAGAACGATATCCCTGTATTCAGGATACGCAAAAATCGGTTGCCATTCGGAGACAGTACATGTCAGGAAATGTGGTTGATTAAGTTTGAAAAAATGGTAGCGTGATATGGTCATGGAATAAACTCTGGTTGCTATTGCAGAATGGAATGAACGCGGAGCATTCAGAGATCTGCGTCCCCACGCATCCGCCTTCGTCCCTTCAGGACTACGGCGTGACAAGGAGCGTGGGGACGATTCAGGATGGAATGATGGAATGATTGAAAGATGGAAACATCCTTGAGGACATATTTCCATCTTTCAATTCTTCCATTTTTCCATAGTCAGCCAGGCAGCAGGCTGCTTTCGCTATCCAGACCTCCCGGAGGGGACTACATCCACGCGAGTTGGAAGACCGAGAGCATGGCGAGCAGGAGGATGGCGATGTACATGAGCAGGCGTCGCATTTCGGTACTCACCAGTTCCACGGCATGATGCCGTTGAGAAAGCTTACGATGTCATCGAAGTATACAATCACGGCCACGGCGCCGGAGACTGCGCCGGCGGAAATGAGTCCCACCTTGATCTGCGTGAGAAGGCCTGCTCCCGATACGGCCTCGGCTGCCGAGGTGCCGGCAATGACATCTGCCGCACTGATGATCTGCACTTTTGAGTTTGTCCTGATGATGACGTCCGTCGCGGTTTTGCGCAATGCGCCTTCGTCTGAAGGCAGTCCGCTCACTTCAACCATCATGCGCTTCCAGTACGCATAGCTGTGCCGCGCAATGCTGATGGCCATGCGCGCCAGCACCTCGGTTTCATTTCCCTCAGGCCATTGCTCGGCGAGGATTTCGCGCTCGAGGTTGTCGAGCTGGCGCTGTGTTTCTTCGAAGCGCGTCTGCTCGCAGAAGATTTCTCCTATGCGGCGGAGGTAATGGCGTTCACGCGAGGTGGCCAGGGGACTGTCGTATGCCGCGAGACGCAGGCGTGCCGTGCTGTCGATGCCGAGGGCGAAGGCGGACTGCACGAGACCCAGGCTCTGCTCACGGGAATAGCCCAGCATTTTGTTTCCCCACTCTGCCGCGCTGCTCTGACAGCGTCCCAGCATATGCGACATCTCGAGCGTGTCCCAGGGTACGGTAGACGATATGAAATGATGAACCAGCATGTTGTGCTGGATGCCGACCGAATCGAACGGGTTGCTGCGGTGGTACGGCGCATGCACGAGATCGCTTTTCCGCATCGCGAGATAGGATGAGGGCAGCGTCGGCGCTTCATTGCTGCTTTCCCCACAGGAGCAGAGCAGTGTGCCGGCGACGAGAAGGATGGTGATGGACTGTGCGAGACGTAAATATTGCGTACCGCGTGTGGGTACAGCCTGCGCATGATGCTTCATGGCAATTCTCCCTATTGTGATGTGTTGTGTCCCGGCACTCCCCGGCCGGGATTCAGGGACGCAAAATGGTCCCCGTCAGGATGAAGGACAAGGGGAAAGGCCATGACCGCATGCAGCCATACGCAGCTTTCTCGCATGATGCGTGCGCATAAACGCGAACAGGCGGCCATGTGACCGCCTGTTCTTGAAATTTCGTATGAGCATCCTTGATCAGGCCTGCTCGCCCTCGCTGATTTCCATGAGTTCGATCTCAAAAGTCAGGTCCTTACCTGCGAGGGGATGATTTGCATCGAGTGTGATGGCTTCCTCGGTGATCGCGGTCACCTTGACGGGAACTGCGCCGCCGTCCTGCTGATGCAGCTGCAGATCCATACCCACTTCCGGGGTGATCTCCTTCGGGATGTCCGTCGGCTTGACGTTGATCACAAAGTCGTCGCGGTAGTCGCCATATGCATCTGCTGCAGGGATGTCCACTTTCGCGGTATCGCCGACATTCATTCCCTCAACCGCATTGTTGAAGCCGGGAATCACCTGTCCAGCACCGATAGTGAAGGAAAGGGGATCGCGCTCGCGGGAGGAATCAAATACCGTGCCGTCACTCAGGGAACCGGTGTAATGAACATGAACAGTGTCGCCGCTCTTTGCAGTAGCCAAATGAAACTCCAGAATTAATGAATGGGATAATGACTAAGGTAGGGATTCTATCAGGAAGAATGAAAAATCAGGAGGGAAGAAACGAGTACCATGAATGAGAAATGGCGAAAAAATGACTGAACAAGGGGAAAAAGGGGGTGAATACAGTATTAAGTAAGCCTAATTCAATAGTTAGGCTGGACTAATTGCCTGCGATATCCCGGAAGCCGCCACCAGGGGATGCCGGGATGGATGTGGTGTTCTTCGTGATACCCGAAATGGTAGCAGGTGAGGAAGGAAAGTGTGACGCCATAGGCATTGCTGCGCGCGCGGTGGGGTTCGCGGTACGGTTCGTCGCCTTCCCGGTGCGGGAGATAGGTACCGAAGTAAAACAGCTGGAATGTGCTCAGAAGGGCTGGGAGGACCCAGAACAGCAGCAGATTGAGGTCCGGGACGCCAGCGAGATACTTGAGGGCGTTGTACAGCAGCGCCATACCGAGCAGCTGTTTCCACGTCACATAGGTGAAGAAAAAGTGAACATACCAGCGAAGGAGTGAAGGATGGCGTCCGTCATGGAAATCCGGATCGTCCGCGCTTGCGGGATGGGCATGATGCTCGGCATGTTTTCTCCTCAGCATTGAGAAGGAAAAGAGTGCGTAGAGCGCTGTCGCCAGGCGTCCGATCCCGGCATTGAGCGCCGGATGTGCAGGAGCCACCGTGCCGTGCATGGCATCATGGGCGGTGATGAATAGTCCGGTATACAGAAACGTAATGAGCGGCACGAGAGGAAAGGCGAGCCAGAGCATGCTGCTGAGGTCTGCTGACAGGGCATACACAATTGCGCTGCACCAGCTGAGCAGGATAATCGCGGCAATGAAGACGCCGCGCCAGCGATATGCGCGTTGACTGTCATGCATCACTTACCCGCCAAATACCGTGAGGAATTTTCTGTCACGCTCACCATCGAGCCGATGCTTTTCCTCGAGCCGTTGGCGGATATCCGCCGGCTGTGCGGCGAACGCCTGCTGTTTGCGCAGGGGCGTCATGCCCGGACGCACTTCCTGCTCGAGGATATCCGCAACATAGATGATGCGATCACCGATGTCGAGCGAGGTGGCAACGCGGCATTCAGCCCAGCCGCAGCAGCCGTTGAGAATGGGCAGACCGCTTGCACTGCGCCGGAAGTCGAGGTCCGCAAACTTGTCGGTATCATGTCCGCTTTTCAACCCGAAGTGCGGAAGCAGCGCGTGCTGATCCTCGGCCAGAAGATGCAGCATGAAGCGTCCGGTCTCGGTGATGATTCCATGCGTGTAATTCTGCGGGGAAAGGACGGCAGTTATGCGCGGTTTGTCCGGCACAAGCGTGGCCGGCATGATCCACGTGGCCACCTGTCCCGCATCGCGTCCCTCTGCATGTGCGGTCAGCACCCAGATTTCATGGTTGGTCAAAGAGAACATCGACCCGGGATATGCGTCTGCGGGCGTGTTCATACGAGATCAGGCAGGACGACGTTTTGGGAGAGCTTTTCAGTGAGCACTTCATTGAGTACCGTGAGCAGGTGCCGTTCGTCGGCGCGCGCGTACCAGTGCTCTTCCACGGTATCCCAATAAAACGGCATACGGTATTCCCCGCGCAACAGATTGATCTGCATCAGCTCATCATCGCGATGCAGGGTGATGAAACTGCCGTCATCGAACATCAGCTGCATCCCGCCGTTCTCCGGATACGTCTCCACGCCATCGAGCGCCAGCTGATCGATCGCCTTCTCTATTCCTTCCCAGGTCTCCCGTACGGTGACCTCGAAATCCTGTTTGTCCATGTATCAACCTCAAAATTGTGTGATACAGAGATAACAGCGGAAGCGCCCCGGGAGTTCAGGGGAGGGGGAAAGGCAACCCTTGGCTATTGTCCCG
The DNA here is from genome assembly GCA_020444325.1 of bacterium. Taxonomy (NCBI): domain Bacteria; species bacterium. Next base: position 158,393 of record JAHLLD010000007.1, on the reverse strand, counting down.
AGTGGATTTCAGCGGTCAGGCCGTCAATGAAATTTGTCTATTTCGACCGATCTTCAAAGAATTTCGGGACGGTGACGAGGGCGGCAGATCCGCTGATATGCTCTCCGGATGCGACGATTCTACCCAGTTCATCCACCAGGAGGACCATAGGCGTCAGGGGGTGTACCAGCCACTTCTCCATCGGGAATGCAGAGCCCGTACTGTGATGGCAGTTATACCATTGCTGCGCGTATTCGTATTCATTCAGTACGTCGAGGAAAAACTCTGCCTTTGCTTTGCTCTTGCTGCTTATGATGTTTACGATTTCCAATCCCTGATCATGGTAGCGACGAAAGAGATCGTCATATATCGACAGTAAGCTTGTGAGTCCGCAGCTCTCGACGCTCCACATGATGAGGATGTAGGGACTCCCAGCCAGTACTGCACTTGAAAAAGGAATTTCTTCATCAGTTAAGGACTCAAACTGAAAGGCCGGCATGGTTTCACCGGCGAGTGCGTCCTCAGGCAGGTACTTCAGAAACGCTGTTTCCTTCTCAAGGTTTGCCTTCAAATGTTCTATCATGTACGCGTTCATTGCCCTGTTCCCATGTGCAGCGAACACGAGCCTCCCATGATACCTGTCATCAGGAATCCTCGCATACGCCGCAGTTTCTATAGAGTCACGAAGGGCTGGCAAGGCGCCGGGTGACTGTTGATTCTTTTCTTTCCATCGAATTTCTGAGCGAAGGTTGCTGAGCAAATTCTCGAATACGTTGTAGGCGATTTCATCGCTGGGGTGCTCTCGAGCCATGCGGAGCAAATAGTGCAGAGAGTCCTTAAGGATATAGCGGCTCAGGGTGTAGGACGAACTGAGCTCCCATAGGTCCGAGTCTGGAGGAATGCTTTCCAGAGCTTCCTCCGCGAGCTTGCGTCCAGTCTCAGAAAGTCTGCGAATCGACGAGGCGCGTAGCGCATGGAGGTAGCGGAGATAGATCCCGGGTTTATCCACGCTTGATGCGGTGGCAATTTTATCACTGAAGGATTGCTCGAGATCTGCCAGCCGCTGCATCCCCTCACGAATTTCCCACACGTAGGTGGTATCGGAAAGGTGTATCGAGTCGCCCCGAAACAGAATGACAGTATCATGCTGGGAGTATATCGCGCTGTCAGGGAGTTCAGTGATTGACTTTTTCGGCAATGGAAAAAATGACCTTGAGCGTTTTTCCGCATCAATTGCTTCAAGCTCGGCAATCAGTTTTGCGCGTGGTGTTTCAAGCATGGGCCCCCACACGCTGTCCTGGTATGCCATCGGGAATTCCGGTGTCGGATAGGGAAGAAGCCTGGCATCGAAGTGAATGGTCAGTGTGGTATCCGTTTCGGTGCCGTACGAGCCGAGGCCGATGCAGCTCATGTAATCGCCATCGCCATCGTAATCATAGTAATCCTGCTGCGTTCCATTTACACGCCGGTCGGGCATGGTGTTTGCCACATGGTAGCAAAAATGGCCCATAAGGTTTCGCACGCGAACGCGCATGGAGAATTGTCCCTCTCCTGTCTTTTCCATCAGGGTATCGATGTCCCTGCCGCTCCAATCATCGTCGTAGCAGAGATGGACAGAGTCCATATCTGCTACAGGCACAAACGGGGAAAGGGGAAGTCGCGCATGCAGCGTATTCTGCTGTCCATCTTGTACAAGCACCTCACGAGGTGTTGTCCTCTGATGATTTACCCCGGTGAACATGACATTGTACTTCCCGGGCGGCAGCTTCATCATATAGCTTCCCTTCGCCGTCGTTCGCACTTCGTAAAGATGGAACTTGACGCCTGCCTCCGGGATGCGCTCAAAATGTGCATGCGCCACCGGCACGGGCTTGCCGTCATATCCCACAACGGTACCCTGTACAAGCAGTTTCTTCGGCCGCTGCGCATCCTGCGCATGAACCGGAATCGTGAATGCAGCAGCAAGCAGCAGAATCAGTAATGAACGGAGTTGATGCATTGCCTCCTCCCGGAAGGATGAAAAAAGACCTTGGTGTAAGATATTAGGCGGAGAGGTAGGAGGCAAGAAAGAGAAACGCAGAGTGTCGCCGATATTTCGCAGATTATCGCCGGTGCGATGATAAAAACTTCCCTGCGAAAATCTGCGCATACTCAGCGAGAATTTGCGTTCCGCTTCCATTCGGCGCAGAATCTGCGCCAAGTTTCAGTCGAGTGCAGCAGAGAGTATCTCCCGCAGCTCTTCGGGCGGGAGTTCGTCCGCTTCGGTGATGATGCTGCCGTCACGGTCGATGAGGACGTAGTGGGGGATGTTCTGGAGACCGAAGCTGAGGGAAACGACGTCGCCGAAGCCGCCGGCAAGTCGTCCGTGCTCCCACGGCATGGCGAAGTGCTTCGTGCGGAAACGGCGGATGCGTTCGTCACTGGAATCGAAGGACAGGCTGAGTATTTCGAAACCCTTCGCATGATATTCTTTGTAAATCTTCTCAAGCGCGGGCAGGGCTTCGACACAGGGGGGACACCAGGTGGCCCAGAAATCCAGCAGCACGATTTGTCCCGAAAAACTCTCGTTTGCCAGGTATGACGTGCTGTCATCAAGCGAGGCGACGACGAATGCAGGTGCCGGGGCGCGCGCACTTTCCGCATCCACATCCGGAAGGTCCGCGGTGTGGCTTGTCTGCGCGGCGGCAGTGCCGGCCAGCAGCAGGAGGAAAGCAAGTATGCGCGTTATGTGCCTGATTCCTGTCATGTCTCACATAAGATGTGATAAATCCCGGCACGGTTCAGCATTGTGAATTTTTCTGCAGGAAACGGACTCCTTCAATGCCACTGCTTTCCCGGACATTTGTGCAAAAATTGCTACTTTAAAATCTGTCTCAACACCGGGAATATCATGCGCTACGCTGTCATTGTCATCCTTCTTTTCGTTCCATCACTGCTCACAGCGCAGACCCTGCTGGTTGATGGACAGTTTGAGGACTGGGCTTCCTTCCCGGTTCTTCACACGGATGCGACCGGAGATGGCGGGACGTCGGGAGTGGATTTCAGGCAGCTGCAGATTACGCATGATGACGAGTTTCTCTTTCTCAGTTTCGAGACCACGGCTGAAGTTGTTCTGCAGGAAGACAATACACTGCGACTGTATATGGATACCGATCATGATGCGTCCACGGGACAACAGGTGCAGGGACTCGGGGCGGAGCTTAGCTGGAACTTTGCCGGACGCTCGGGTACGGTGCGGCTGGGTTCACAGACGCGTTCGATCGCGCATGAAGATATCGGACTCTATCCTGCTCCCACATACTCATCCACCCGCTTTGAAATTGCCCTGCGACGGAATGCCCGCATCGCGGGCTCAATGCTTTTCCCCTCCGACAGCATACGCGTTGCGCTGGCTGTGGTCGAAGCCGGGGGTGACCGGCTGCCGGATGTGGGTGGCGTGGAATACGGCTTTGACAGCGAAAAGCTCCCCGCACCTGAAGAACTGCTGATCGGAACAAAAGCGGCTGGCGCGCTGCGCCTGCTCACATGGAATACGCTGCAGGATGGTCTCATCGACGATCAGCGGAAAACTGCGTTCACGCGTGTGCTTCAAGCGGTGCAGCCGGATATCATGTGTTTCCAGGAATGCTTCGATGCCACGGCGGGACAGGTGCTGCTCACCGTCCGCTCTGTCCTCGATCCGCCGGCAATGCGCAGCTGGCGCACGTTGAAACTTGACCAGGGCAATGTGCTCATCACGCACTATGATATCGAGGACAGCTGGATTCTGCAGAACAATTATCGCGAATCCGCCTACCTGCTCGCTTCACCCGAAGGGAAGAAGCTGCTGCTCCTCAATTGCCATTTCCGCTGCTGCAGTGCGAACGAGCAGCGGCAGCAGGAGGCCGATGGCGTCATCCGTTTCCTGCGGGATGCCATGTCCCCCGGAGGAGAAGTCGCTCTTGACGAAGGCACACCCATTGTGCTTGTCGGCGATCTGAATCTCGTCGGCGACCGTCGGCAGCTGGAGACGCTGCTGACCGGGGATATCGCAGACAATGCGCGCTACGGGGAGGACTGGAAACCGGATTGGGACGGTGGAAACTGGACGCAGTGCATTTCCCGCAGGCCGCATTCCCGCCTGGCGCATACCTGGGATGATGACGGCAGCAGCTACGCGCCGTCCATTCTCGATTACGTGCTCTACACCGGCAGTGCCATGCATGTGACCGCGGACATGGTCATCAGTACCGGCGACATGGGAGCGACGCAGCTGCAGCAGCTCGGTCTGCGTCCTGACGATACCAGAACAGCATCGGATCATCTGCCGCGCTATGCAGACTTCGTCTGGAAGGATGCGACAGGCGTCTCCCCTACGCGTTCCGCCGCCGCATTGCGCATCTCTGCTCTCTGGCCGCAGCCGGCGTTGAACACACTCTCGCTGCGCATGGAGGGAAGCACCGGTCCGCGAACCCTGCGCATCCGCGATGTGCTGGGACGCACAATGCTTCAGCGCACAGACGTGTTCGGCACACAGCTTTCGCTCGATATTTCGACGCTGCTTCCGGGAAGCTATTTCCTCGAGCTGCGTGATGCCATCAGCAGCGTCACAAGGCCGTTCATGGTTCGATAGCCGATTCCATGTAGAGATACCCACGACCATTTTCACCAGCCTTCAAGGGATATGCAGTTTCGGTTTCTCCATATCGCAGATGTTCATCTCGGCAAGCATCAGCACGAGAGCGAGGAACGCTATGCGGATTATTTCCGCGTGCTCGCAGGCGTTGTTGAATACGCCATCGGTGAGCAGGTGCAGGCGCTGCTGATTGCCGGCGACCTGTTCGATGAGCAGGATCCTTCCGCTGAAAGCATTCGCCGTGCAATGACGGCTCTGCGTCCCCTTCGCGAAACGGGTATTCCCGTCTACGCGATAGAAGGAAATCACGACAGGCGCAAGCGCACGGAGCCCGCATGTGCGCTGGACATTCTCGCCGGGGAATCCTACTTGCACCTGCTGCGTCCCGACATTGAAAATGGGACCCTGACACTTCGCGACTACAGTGAGGAAAAGGGAGGCTCGCTGCTGCGTCCGGTGAAGGATGTGGTGATTGCAGGACTCGGTTTTCTCGGGCACCACGCGGAAGAGTATCACCGGCAGGCGGCGGAGCAGCTTCCTGAGGACGCATTCCCCATCGTGCTATCCCATGTCATGGTACAGCCCGGCGAGGAAACCCTGGAATATGGCTGCGTTGCCTACGACGACATCGCCGCACTGCAGGAGCGCATCGGCTATCTCGCGCTGGGACACCGGCACACACGCACGGGCATCGATGGGGAAATGGATGGCTGGGTGTATAACCCGGGTTCGCTCGAATTCGTGAACAGTCTCGATTATCGTCTGCCGCCGGAACTGCGCGGCTTTTACGATGTGACAGTTGCCGACACAGGGGAAGGCCCGGGCAAAAGTGACGCTGCAATGGCTGATGACATCTCGGAAGTCCGACTGCAGAGGTTGGGATACCACCTTAGGGTGCGGCATGTGCCGACCCGGAAGCGTCCCGCACATACGCTGCGTGTGGACATCAGCGGCTGCGACACGCCCGCAAGAGTTATCGACGCCGTGCGCCGCGTTGCCGAAGAGGAAGTTAATGCTTCCCTTCGTGAGCAACATCCCATTCTCATAGCCCGCCTGCAGGGCACGCTGGCACTTTCGCGTTCGCGTATCCCGCGCAGCGGCATCGCCGCAATGTTGGCGGAGGAGTTCTCTGCGATGCATGTGGAGGTGATGGACCGTGACCTGCTCGGCAGCAGTGATGTGGGCACATTGCTTGCGGATGCCGGGGATCTTGAACTGCTGACCGATCGCGCACGCGCTGTTGCGTCCACGTTGCTCCGCGATCAGGGTATCGCGGTGGGACGCGAGGATGCTCTCGCCGCCGTGCTGATCGACATGAAAACGCAGCTGCAGGGGGGACCCGCGAAGCCGCGTCCCGAGGCGCTGAAATCCCTCCAGTCCCAGCTGCTGCCTTTCGTCGAATATGAGGAGGAGGTTTCCACCACGGGTGCCGACGATACCGGCGATACGGCTGATTCAAGGGAGAGAGAAGAAACGGACGAAGCGGAAGGGAGTAAGGAATGATTATCACCGCTGTTCGTTTACAGAACATCAAATCCTACATCGACGCGGAGCTGCAATTCATCCGTGGCATCAACGTCATTGCCGGGGCGAATGGTACAGGGAAATCCACCATTATCGAGGCGGTGGGACTCGCACTCTTCGGCGCCTGGCCGAAAAAGCTGATGGACGGAAAGGCGTACGCAGGTCTGCTGCGTAACGGGGAAAAAGAGGGCAGCATCGAAGTGGATGTACAGGCACGCGGGAGGGATTTCCGCGTTCTCTGCAATATCGGAAGCCGTCGCCAGGGCGGCCGGGAGAAGCTCTCTTATGAGCGCAGGCTTTTTGATGCAAAAGGGACCGAGATTTCTTCCAGTGCCGGGAGGAAGGAGGATTTCCAGGAGGATATGCGTGAGCACATCATCGGCGCATCACGCATTGACGACGATGAGCTATTCCGCAATATCGTCGGTACCGAACAGGGTGCCTTCGACGATCCCTTCACGCAGCAGGAGAAAGAGCGTCGGACGCTCTTCGAAAAGATTCTGGGCATTGAGGATTTCCAGCATTTCGAGAAACAGTTCTGGGCGCTGGTACGTGCGCAGCGGGATGAGGCTGATACGCTCGGGATACGTGTCGAGGAACGAGCTGGAGTCGTCGAAAAGCAGGTGGAGGCTGAAAAGCTGCTTGGGGAATTCGTAGAGCAACTTGCATCCGTGCAAAACGACGCCGAGGCTGCGGCAGTGGAGGAAAAGGCGCTGCAGGAGAAACTGGAGAAGCTCACTGCGCAGCGCGAGGCACTCGCGAAACAGCGCCACGAAGTGCAGCTGCTCAAGGACAGGCGCAAGTCGCAGTCCAGCGCGCTGAAAAACGCCGAGGCGCTTCTGCAGGAGGCACGCGAGGCTGCGGAAGAACTTGAATCCGTGCGTCCCGGGTATGACGCGTTCATCGCCGCAGATCGTGAGCTATCCGTATTGCGGGCGTCCGCCAAGCGACGCGATGTCGCGCAAGATACCCTCAACGCACTGCAGAAGAAATTCGATGAAGGAAAAATCCGCCTGCAGTCGAGGCGCGAATATGCCGAGGCGCAGTTGAAGGAAACCGCCGAGAAGCTGGAAAAAACAGAAGCGGATTGCGCCCCACTCGAAAAGGAAATCGAGACACTGCTTGAAGAGTACAGGGCGATCGAGAAGGAGAAAGTCCGTCTCGAAGATCGCGTCGCGGCGACGGCGGAAGCCCGTTCCTTCGTCGACGAAATGCACGGCGCGCAGCAGACGCTGGAAAACCTCGGTGAAAATATGCAGAAACTGCATAATTCCTTCACACAGCTTCAGGAGTATCAGCGGAATTCTGATGTGAAGCTCAATTTCTTCGCCGAACTGGAATCAACCTCAGAGCAGTTTTTCGGAAAGTATCTTGAGACGCAGGGGGGCGAAGGCGCCAGATCACCGTTTGCGGAATTGCGGAAGCGCGCGAACCAGGAGGAGGAAAGCGCACGTCGAGAGGCAAGCCGCGCCACCGAAGCGCTTGGCACGAAGCGGGAGCAGGGGAAGTCTGCCCGTAGCAGACTGGATGACAGGAAAGCCGAGATTGAGGCGCTGCAGAAATCCCGCACCGCACTGGAAAAGGAAATCCTGAGTGTAGCCCGCGAGCTGAAAGCGCTTGAAGAGGACTGGAACTTGCAATCAGGGAAGCTGCAGGAGTCGCTGCTGGGCTTTACAACGTTGGATGAAGATATCGCAGCACTTGAAAAGCAGCTGGAGAGCAACCGGGAAGCGCATACGCGATTTCTCTCGCTGCAGAATCTCGCGAGTGCCGTCGGGGAACGGACGAAGCAATGCGAGGCGGCACAGGAGGCTGAGAAGGAGACAGACGCGACGCTGACCGCAGCTGAGAAAGAACTGACGAAGCAGGAGAAAGCCTTTACGGAAAAGGATTACCTGGAGACGAAAGCGCAATGGGAGGTTGCGCTGGCTCTGGAAAGAAAGGCTTCCGGACTGCTGGCGGAATGGAAGACGCGAGTCAGCACGCAGGAGGAAGCAGTCAGAGTACTTGGCAAAGATCGTAAGGAATATGAAAAGCTTCTGAAATCAGCATCCCGGAGCAGCACTGAGGCGGATTTTATGCAGAATGTGCATAATGCCGTCGTGCGTGAACTCGCACGTCACGTGGGCGCCAGCATCGTGACGGCACTGTCTGCCTTCGCCGCGGATCTGTACCAGCGCATCGCGCCCGAGCAGGGGATGACGCTGGTGTGGGATGCGCAATCGTACGCCGTCGAGCTGCGCGGGGAGGCGGGACGGGTGCGGGGACGCGAACTCTCGGGTGGACAACTCATGGGCGTCTCCCTCGCCGTCAAGCTGGCACTCATCAAATGGTACGCGCAATGCCGCGTCGGCTTCCTCGATGAACCGACAACGCATCTCGACCGCGAAACCCGCCGTCATCTCGCTGACGTCATCCAGCATCTCGAACAGCTCACCGGCGACAGCGATCCGTGGTTCGACCAGCTCTTCATCATCAGTCACGAAGAAAGCTTTGCCGGTGCGGGACACCTGGTCGAACTCATACGTGAACCCTCCGGCGCCTCGCAGGTGGTGTAGATTGCAGATGACAGATTTCAGATTTCAAATTGCAGATTGCAGACAGAAGGTACATTTGGAGCAGGGATTGCTTCCCGCAGCCTGTGACAGAGCGATTTTTTACTCACGACGGAAGCAATCCCTGACAAAGTGATTCAGGAAAAGGAAGGAGCTATAGATCGATGACCAACACACAGATGATTGAAGCCGCGATTGCGCTGGCGGTGAAGGCACATGCGGGACAGAAGGACAAGTACGGCGCGCCGTACATTCTGCATCCATTGAAGGTGGGACTCGGGTCGCATGATGACTTCGAAATGACGGCTGGTTTTCTGCACGACGTGATTGAAGACAGTCCGCGCACGATTGAAGATCTCCGCAAGGAGGGTTTTCCCGAAGAAGTCCTCATCATCGTCGATCACCTGACCAAGCGCGATGGGGAGGAGTGGGAAGCCTACATCCACCGGGTGATGGAGCATGAGCCTTCTATGCGTGTCAAACTGCGTGACCTCGAGCAGAACATGGACACCACGCGTATTTCCTCCTTCGGCGATCGCGACAAGGACCGCTTCACCCGCTACGTATGGGCTTGGCATCAGATCCGCGAGAAACTCGGGATCGAGTGACCGTACGTCACCAAGCTGCGGATGATCAGGCAGTTCCCTCGAAAGTGAACACCTCCTCAACATCTTTCCCGAAAACACGCGCGATGCGAAATGCCAGTGTGAGGGAAGGCGCATAGCGCTGCTGCTCGAGAAGGATGATGGTCTGCCGCGTGCAGCCGGCAGCGTCGGCCAGTTGCTGCTGTGTCATTTCCCCCTGCTCGAAACGCAGACGCCGGATGCAGTTGCCGATGTGCTCTTCTGCCATGTCAGAATCTCCAGTACCCGATCAGCACGCCTGCGGCCTGAAATAGTCCCCCGACAATAAGCGTCGACAGAAAAATGAGAATCGGATATGCGATGGGGACCTGACCGCTCGCCCAGTAGGTCTCCGTTAGTCCTATCGCCCAGAACGCCAGTGTGAGGGTCATCCCGAGGACCTGCACTGTCGGCGCCCAGTGCAGCACAGCGATATCGCGCTCGTCCTTTACCCGTCCCCTGTTCCTCAATGCCGTCACAACATGCACCGTGAGATACGCCGCAGCCGCGCACATTGCGATCAGATACACCGTGTTGCGCATATCGTCCTGTAGATAATAATTCTCCGCTCCGCGGTCCAGGAATATCCGCAGTATCGCGAGCAGCGCTACGGTACCGATACCCAATCCCCATGCAGCACGAACCTGAAATACCGTGAGTGGCAGTCGCGTGCGCTCTCCGTTCTCGTCGATTTCCCCGGGGCGCATGCCGCGCAGCCGCATCGCATATACGAAATACAGCGCTCCTGCTATGCAGGCCACTGTTATGAATGTTGTCACTGTTGTCCATATCGTCGAAGTTTCCATTTCTACTTTCCTCAGAGTTTGTGCTGCACTGAATGTAATATATATATGACATAATGTCAAATATATATTACATATGTGCATGCGTTTTGCCGCATGGCAGCTGTGCGCGGTGTGACGTTACATCAATTCCGCGCAGATTTCGTCGCAGACGAGGATGCCCTTGCGGGAGAGGTGAAGGCGGTCGCCGGAGCGCTGAAGCAACCCGGACTTCAGGCAGGTGCCGATGTAGGCGGAGCGTTCTTCGAGCAGGTTGCCGCCGAAGAGGCGGGTGTAGCTGGGGAGGTGTATGCCTTCGCTGCGGAGGCGCAGGTAGATGTACTCGTGGCGGAGGGTGTCGGCGTCGAGCGTCTCGCCGCCGGCTTCGGGCAGTGCACCGCGAGTGAGGGATTCGACATAGCTCTGCACGCTGCTGAGATTCCACCAGCGGCGACCGAGCCAGGTGCTGTGGGCGGAGGGACCAAAGCCGAGGTAGTCTTCATGCCGCCAGTAGGTCAGGTTGTGCCGGCAGGTGTAACCGGGACGCGCGTAATTGGACACTTCGTATTGCTGGAAATCCCACTCTGCGAGCGTGTCCATCGTGAGATCGAACAGTGCGGCGTCGCTCTCCTCGGGCGGCATGGCGACGGTTCCGAGGCGCACCATACGCGCGAGCGGTGTGCCCTGCTCCACGGTGAGAGAGTAGCAGCTCAGGTGCGTCGTGCCCAGCGTGCGGGCGCGTTCGAGATTGTATAGCCAGCGCTCGGGTGTCTGTCCCGGCAACGAAAACATGAGATCAAGATTGACGTTCTCCATTCCCGCTTCATGTGCGGCATGGATGGCGGCCTCTGCCTCGCCGGCATCATGGATGCGGCTGAGGAATTGCAGATCGTCGGCGTGAAAGCTCTGCACACCGAAGCTCAGGCGGTTGACGCCCGCACTGCGATAACCACGAAGTTTGTCGACGTCCACCGTGCCGGGATTGCATTCGACGGTGACTTCGGCATCGGACTCGAAACGGAAACGCGAACGCAGCGCATCGAGGATGCCGCCGAGTTGCATGTCGCTGAGAAGGGAGGGTGTGCCGCCACCGAAGAAGATGCTGTGAAAGACAATATCCTCGGGAAGGACATCAGCGCGCATGGCGATTTCCCGGTGCAGGGCGGAGAGGAAGTCGTCGTACTGGCGGAAGGATTCGATGGAGTAGAAGTCGCAGTAAATGCACTTCTTGTCACAGAAGGGGATATGAATGTAGAGTCCGGGCATGGACTAATGTACGATGCTGAAAAACCGTCCCCAGCGAATCGAGGAGAACAGGTCGATGGGACTCGTCAGTCCGATGCGGGAATCCCACGACCAGTAGATCAGCATGGCCTTTCCGATGATGTTCTGCTCAGGGACGAAGCCCCAGTAGCGGCTGTCTTCGCTGTTGTCGCGATGATCGCCAAGCATGAAATAGTAGTCGTTTTCAACGGTGTAGAGGTTGCTCTCACTGCCGTCCACCTGCACCTCGCCCGTTGCGGTAAAGCGCACGTTGTGTCCTTCCCGCTCGATGAACAGCCGCCATGAATCAATGTTCTCCAGCGTAAGCTCGATTTCCATTCCTTCATATGGCACGACCATCGGACCCCACCAGTCCCTGTTGTATCCCGACCCCTTGGGATAGATATCCACATCGAAATCCCCGCGCCCGAGAACACGCGAGGAAAACACGGCATTTTCGGGATCAGCCTGCCGTCGTCCGTTCACGAACACACGCTTGCCGGCGATTTCAACGGTATCGCCGGCGACGGCTATCAGACGTTTGACGTAATTGAGCACATTCGGCTGTTCCACGGTTTCGCGATCGCCGGGATATTCAAACACGACCACATCGCCGCGGGAGGGGGAAGTGTAGCCGGGGAGGAATTTGGCGTGAGGAAGGCGGATGCCGGTAAGTGGCACGGCTCGTGGGGTGCGGACGCCGTAGCAGAATTTGTTGACGAAAAGGAAATCCCCGACCAGCAGCGTGTTGTTCATTGAAGGCGTCGGAATACCAAACGCTTCGATGAAAAACACTTTGAGGAAAATGGCGATGAACAGTGCATACAGCACGACTCGCCAGTACTCGCGGAAGAGTCCGCCAGTACTCGCACTCTGCGCATCCCCGTTTTGCGCATCTGCGTTTTGCGCATCTGCGTTTTGCGCATTGCTGGTTGGCGCATTTGCGTTCTGCGGAAGTTCTCCCTTTTGTTCTGTCTGTTGCGGTGTCTCCTCTGTCATCTCAGTTGATTTCGGCCATCTCAGTTGATCAGGGTGAACATGCGGCTGAAGCGGATTTTCTTGAAGAAGTTGTGAATCGTCGGATCCATCGACCAGTATACCATCATCGGGGTGCCCACGACATGTTCTGCGGGGATAAAGCCCCACCAGCGGCTGTCGAGTGAGTCATCACGATTGTCGCCCATACCGAACACGTAGTCGCGTTCGACGGTATAGCTCGAAGCTGCCTTCCCATCGATCATGATCTGTTCGCCTTCGATGCTCACCTCGTGTCCTTCACGACGAATGAAGGTTACCCATTCCTGGATATTCTCAAGGGAGAGCGGGATGACATCGCCTTCGCCCGGGACGACGAGGGGACCGTACTGATCACGATTCCAGGGCTTGCCCGGCGGGAAGATACCGGGATCGGCCACGTCCTTGCTCATGGGTTCAAACATGAAGTGGATGCCGTCATGATGCGGGAATTTCTTCCCGTTGATGTACAGCACCTTGTCGATGACGCGAATGGTGTCGTGTGCCGTGGCGACGCAGCGCTTGAGATAGTACTGGAAGCCCTGCCGCGGCTCAACGCGATCGCGTTCTCCGGGAAAGATGAAAACGATGACATCGCCCTTCTCCGGTTCGCTGAAACCGGGGGTGCGGACGAAGGGAAGTTCAATTTCCGTTCCGAAAATAATGCCCAGCAGGGGAATGGTCGGCGGCGTGGTGCCCCCGTAGATGAACTTGTTGACGAACAGGAAGTCGCCGGCCATCACGGTGTTTTCCATGGATCCGGTCGGAACCTGGAAGGAGGCCAGGACGAAGCTGTTGAGGAAAATCACGGCGACCAGGGCGAAGCCCAGCGATTTCAGCGTTTCCTTGATGCTCTTTTTCATGTTACTCCGCCTGCGGGGATGTGAAATGTCTTGATACTCAATAGAGATGCGAACGAGATACGCATACGGACGACAGCATGTGCCGGTTGCGGGAGGGCGGGACTTTTACCCTAATCCTCCATCGAGAGCACGGCAAGGAAGGCTTCCTGCGGTACTTCCACAGCGCCGACCTGCTTCATGCGCTTCTTCCCTTCCTTCTGTTTCTCGAGCAGTTTGCGTTTACGGGAAATATCACCGCCGTAACACTTCGCAGTCACGTTCTTGCGCAGCGGCTTGACGACGTCACGGGAAATGACCTTGCTGCCGATAGCCGCCTGGATGACGACTTCAAACATCTGGCGGGGAATAAGGTCCTTGAGTTTACGGCACAGTCTGCGTCCCCAGTCGTATGCCTTCGAACGATGAACGATGCTGGAGAGCGCATCCACGGGTTCCCCGTTGAGCAGGATGTCGAGTTTGACGAGATCGGATTTGCGATAATCCTTGAACTCGTAATCGAAGGACGCGTAGCCGCGGGAAACGGACTTCAGCTTGTCGTAGAAATCGAAAATGATCTCGGAAAGCGGAAGCTCGAAGTGGACGTCCGCTCGCGTCGGATCGATATACTGCGTGTTGTGGTACTCGCCGCGGCGGTCCATGCACAGCTTCATGATGTTGCCCATGTACTCGGAGGGCGTAATGATCTGTGCGCGAATGAACGGCTCTTCCACATACTCGATATCCCCGGGAGGGGGCATCGAGGACGGATTTTCTACCGGAATGCGTTCTCCCTCTTCCTTCAGCACCACATAGTATTGTACGTTCGGCACCGTAGTGATGATGGAGAGATCGAACTCGCGCTCGAGACGCTCCTGCGCGATCTCCATGTGCAGCAATCCCAGGAATCCCGCACGGAAGCCGAAGCCCAGTGCCGCGGAGGTTTCCGGTTCGTAGATGATGGAAGAGTCGTTGAGGCGCAGTTTCGACAGTGCCTCGCGGAGATCTTCGAAATCATCGGACACCGTTGGATACAGTCCGCTGAAGACCATCGGTTTCACTTCCTTGTACCCGGGCAGACGCTCAGGTGCGCCTTTTTTTGCATGCGTGATCGTGTCACCCACGTTGGTGTCGGCAACCGTCTTGACACCAGCGATGAGGTAGCCAACGTCTCCGGCGGAAAGTTCGCCCGTGCGGTTTCGACCCCTTTTCAGAATGCCGATTTCCTCGACCTCGAATTCCTTGTCATTGGCGAAGAACTTGATCACTTCCTTCTCGCGAATTGTGCCCTGCACTACGCGCATGTATACCACGGCGCCGCGGTAAGGATCGAAGACGGAATCAAAGATCAGTGCCTGCAGCGGTGCGGAAGCATCGCCAACGGGAGGAGGAACGCGTTCAATAATGGCCTGGAGGATATCGTCGATGCCAACACCTGTCTTGGCACTGGTGGGGATGACTTCCGAGGGATCGCAGCCGATCAGGTCAACGATACCCTGTGTGACCGTGTCGACCATGGCGCTGGCGAGATCGACCTTGTTGACGACGGGAATGATTTCGAGTCCCGCCTCGATGGCCAGGTACAGGTTGCTGATGGTCTGTGCTTCGATACCCTGCGTGGCATCAACAACAAGAATGGCTCCTTCACATGCATTGAGGGAGCGGGACACTTCGTAGGAGAAATCCACGTGTCCCGGTGTATCAATAAGGTTCAGCGTGTATTCATTGCCATCGGTGTGCGTGTGCTTCATGCGTACTGCATGCAGTTTGATCGTAATGCCCCGCTCCTGCTCGAGATCCATGTCGTCGAGCACCTGGTTATTCTTGAGATCGCGCTGGGTGATCGTCCCTGTACGTTCGAGCAGTCTGTCGGCCAGAGTCGACTTTCCATGATCAATGTGCGCGATGATGCAGAAATTGCGGGTTTTATCCATAAGTCTCAATGTTCACACATACGTAGAGCAAATCAATATAACGTATTGAATCCTGCTGTGAAAGACAGCTATCCGTACCCATTTACGAAGGGGGAGGCTGAGGATGGGGATCAGGGGTGTTCCAGAAGACGCTTCGTGCGCTTCTGCCGTGAGGCGAACATGCCCCGGATAAGGCGGGTGACAACGAGTTTGTTGACAAGGTGCCCGAGTGTACCATACGGGAGGTCATACTCGACGGAATCATTCAGCAGGCAGTTCCCATTGCTCAGGGGGATGAATTCCCGCACCTGCTTCCAGGCGGAAAAAGGTCCTTTCACCATCACATCACCGAGACGCCGGGGAGGCTCGTAGATGTCAAAACGCATCTGCCAGTGTTGCGCAGGCAGGAGCAGGAAGGGGCGAACACGAAGAAAGACCTCTGCTCCTTCTGCGGGTGTGTCATGACGGTCTATGCTGATGCGCAGATATCGCGGTGTGATACGCAGCAGGTTTGCCGGGTCGCTGTGAAACGCGAATACTGTTTCCAGATCGGCCCCGATCTCTATCGAACGGGTGTAATAGTACATTTGCGCACAAAATACGTGATTTACGATGAAAAGGAACTATCCGGGATAAAAAAGTTTGCTTCGGAACAATACCGCGATAGATACGCCGATCGCATTGCGTTCAAAGTGGAAAAACGCTAATTTTCAGGGACATATTTTCTGCAGTCCTTTCATAGGATGGATTTCATGTACACGACGACAACAGTAGACCGTATTTTCAGTGTTTCAGAGAGCCGCTCGCTTTCCACAACCGTGTGGATCGGCGGATTCGCCCTGCTGACGGCGCTTGGCGCACAGATCGTGCTGCCGACAATTCCGGTGCCGTTTACGTTGCAGACCTTCTTCGTGCTGCTTTCCGGCGCCATGCTGGGCCCCCGCAAGGGCGCAGCGGCGCAGATGAGCTACCTGGCCATGGGCGCGACCGGAATGCCGGTGTTCGCCGGTTTTGCCGGAGGTTTCCCCTATCTTCTGGGTCCCACCGGCGGTTACCTGATCGCCTTCCCTTTCGCAGCCTTCGTTACCGGCGCCCTGCTGCACGAAACGAAGCTTCTCAGCCGCCTGCCCCGGTATATCGCCGCCCTGTTCGCCATGATTCTGGGTATGGTGGTGATTTTCGCCATGGGAATTACGCAGCTCAATTACGTTCTCATCAATGACTGGAATGCCAGCATTGCGGCAGGTTTTGTGTCGCTGCAGGTGTGGGATGCAGTCAAAATCGCGGCCGCCGCGGGCATCTATGCCGAAGTGGGACGCCGTTTCACGAAATAATTTTCGCGCATGCCGAAGCTGAAAGTCTCCGAGATTTTTTACAGCATTCAAGGCGAGGGCAGCCGAGCAGGGCTGCCCTGCGTTTTTATACGCCTGCAGGGATGTGGACTCCGCTGCAGCTGGTGCGATACACCCTATGCCCTCGACCACCGCGAAGGCGGGGAAATGATGGATACCGGCGCAATCCTCTCACGCGTCGCCTCCTTCCGCTGCGGCTTCGTGGAACTGACCGGCGGAGAGCCGTTGGAACAGGAAGACAGCTTCGCCTTCATGACCGAACTCTGTGAGCAGGGCTTCGACGTAGCCGTGGAAACCGGGGGACATGTGGATATCAGCCGCGTGGACCCGCGCGTGACGGTGATCATGGATGTGAAATGTCCCGGCTCCGGCATGATGAAAAAGAATCGGCGCGAAAACCTGGACTATCTCAAGCCGACGGACGAAGTGAAATTCGTCGTGAAGGATCGCGAGGATTATGAATGGACCCGCGACTTCATCACACGCGAATCCCTTGCCGATCGCTGCGGGGAAATCCTCATCTCCCCCGCGTTTGAGGACGTCGACTATCAGAAGCTTGTGGAATGGATGCTCGCAGACCACCTCCCCGCACGCCTACAGCTTCAGCTGCACAAGTACATCTGGCATCCCGACACCCGGGGTGTATAGAGTCCCATCAATGGGAACACCCGGCTTCGTTCTCGCTGCGCTCGAACTACGCCGGGGCAAGCCGGACTTCAGGCTGATGTTTCCATCATTCCATTTTTCTATCTTTCCATCAAGATTCTGAAATCTGAAATCTGCAATCTGCAATCTGACATCTGACATCTGACATCTGACCTATGGTTGACATCGATACCTTTCCGAACAAGTACCCGAACAGGGACTATGAAATCACGCATGTGAATCCGGAGTTTACTTCGGTGTGTCCCGTGACGGGACTGCCGGATTTTGCGACGATCACGCTGTACTACATTCCCGACGAGTTGTGCATCGAGCTGAAGTCGCTCAAGTACTATTACCTCGAGTTTCGCAACAAGGGGATTTACTTCGAGGCTTCCGTCAATGAAATTCTCGACGACCTCGTGGAAGTTTGCAAGCCCCGCTACATGAAGGTCTCCGGCGAGTTCAACACGCGCGGCGGCATCAGTTCGCTGGTGGAAACCGAATACTACAAGCCGGGCTGGATCGGGAACGTGGAATGAGGTGCGAGGGATGAGCGAACAGCCTGACAGACCGCTCGCCATCGTGCTGGCTTCGGGGGGAATGGACAGCTGCGTGACCGTGGCCATGGCGGCGCGTGAATTCGAACTGGCGCTGCTGCACGTGAACTACGGGCAGCGCACGCAGGCTCGTGAGCTGCGCGCGTTCGAAGATATTGCCGAGCATTACGGCGTGCCGGAGGAGCGGCGCCTGGTGATTTCCATCGAGCACCTGGCGCGCATCGGCGGCTCGAGTCTGACCGACACCGGCATGGAAGTGCGCGATGCGGAAAAGGAATCCCACGGCATCCCGAACACCTACGTGCCCTTTCGCAACGCCAACATGCTGAGCATTGCCGTGAGCTGGGCCGAGGTGCTGGGAGCCGAAGCGCTGTTCGTCGGGGCGGTGGAAGAGGACAGTTCGGGCTATCCCGACTGCAGGGAGAGTTTTTACCAGGCCTATCAGCGCGTGATCGAGACAGGCACGAAGTACGAGCGTCCCCTGCGCATCCGTACCCCGTTGATTCATCTTTCCAAGGATGAAATCATTCGTGAGGGACTCGCCCTCGGCGCACCTTTGCAGCTGAGTTGGAGCTGTTACAAGAACGAAGACCGCGCCTGCGGCGTCTGTGAATCCTGCGTCCTTCGCCTCCGCGGCTTCCGCCGCGCCGACAGCGAAGATCCCATCCCCTACGAACGCTACCCGGACGAAGACCTGCTGGCGCTTTGAGCCTTGCCAGTCACACTTCTATTAGATCAGACGGATCACAAGTCACCTTTAAAATAAGATCTTCACCTTGGGAAGAAGCATGGGTTGTAGGAGTACTCACGGAAGGTACGGAAGTGGTTATCGTCAAAGGTACGCGGTCAGCAAAATAGGAAGCATATAGAAACCCTGATTTCCGGGCCCGGGGACTGGGGATAGTTCATTTATCCCAAATAACCTGTTTACAGGAGGTTTCAATGAAGCGACTGATTCTCGCAGTCGTTGTGGGACTGCTCTGCCTGATCCCCGCGACAACGCTGGCGCAGCAACTGACTTTTCGGACATGGAGTGTTGTATTTGCATTGGATCCTCATGGACTGTAATACACTACTTTATGAAATTGTTTCATTTTCTTGGATTATTTTTGTCCACCAGAGGCATTCCGGAGGTATATAGGGTATGAAAGTCAGATGAGGAGATATGGCTTCGGTGTAAACCTGTACATGAGCGACCTGGATCGCTTTCGTGCTGGAGATTTTCATCGAAACTGATCGAGTCGAGTGCGATTGCAACGTGCTGCTCAACCCTCCGACACTGAGTCGAGGATACCTCAGTATTGGGACCTCAATTCTCCACTCTGTCGGTCAAGCTCGTCTTTCTACATGGTTTCAGAATTGTTCGCCCATTGCGTTGGAGTTTTCATGAAGTTCTCAAAATTCCTCTTGCCACTTCTGCTTGTATTACTTCTCGGCAACACCTGCACCGATTCCACCACCGAACCGCCTCCGGCAAAAGTTGAAGGCCCATCTTCGCAGGACTGGACCTGGGAACACACGATCATCGATCCCGAAAACACAAAAGGCCATCTATGGGACGTGTGCTACATCAACGACACCTGCGTGTGGGCGGTGGGCTGGATACAGCACAAAGGAGAGAACTACAACGCCTGCCGGTGGGATGGCAAAGAGTGGAAACTGGAAAAGGTGTGGGAGGATCCTATGGGGTCAGCAACGGAACCGAGCGTGCACGAACTCCATACCATATTTGGGACTTCACCAGATGATATTTGGTTTCTGCAGGGCACCGTGTTCATTCACTGGGATGGACATGAATATGAGACAGATTCAAGACTACTCTCTGTGCTGAGAGATGCAGGCGGAATGCGTACGTGCTGGGGTACTGGTCCCAGAAACATCTACGCAGCTGGGATGAAAGGCCAGATGATCCACTACAACGGGAATTACTGGAATTTGTTGAAGAGTGACATCGACCAGGATATCACGGCGATGCACGGAAACGGCGATACGGTGCTGGTGGCGGCGACGGGTCCCGGGGATGCTGGCCCGACCGCATTTTACACGGTTGTCGGAGAAAAAGTAGAGTTCTTCTCGCAGGACAGCCTGCCCCACGGCGTGCAGGCCCTCTGGTTCAGCCATCTGGATGATATTTACACGGATGGACCGCACGCATTCCATTTCGATGGGAAGAGTTGGCAGAAGACTATGGATTGGGAACTGGAACATAAAAGCGGATACGGAAGAGACATGGCAGCGAACAGCCGATGGGATATACTTGTTGTCGGGGCTGCCTCAACAATACTGCACTACAATCAGGAAACGTGGAAATCATTCCAAAATCTGCCAGGTCTTGAAACCGCCTATTTCAAGGGCTGCACAATGCACGGGGACGAGGCATGGGTCGTAGGAGTACTCACGGAAGGTACAGAAGTGGTTATCGTCAAAGGTATGCGTTGAGCAGGATCGTATAGATATTTACACTCTGGTTTCCGAGCCCGGGGACTGGAGATAGTTCAATTATCCCAACAACCTGTTTACAGGAGGTTTCAATGAAGCGACTGATTCTCGCGGTCGTTGCGGGACTGCTATGCCTGATCCCCGTGACGACGCTGGCGCAGCAACTTACCTTCATCCAGGGCTCTGATTACACCCGTTCGATTCGCGGCAAGTATAATGTCGGGCCACCAGCATCATGGAATCCGATAACGGACCCTACACCGCGATGGGACGGATCCTTTCGTGTTGGGGACTGGGAATCCGGGAGTGATCGCTATCTCGATGTAATGGCTATTCAGTGGATCCTGCCTGCATCGCTCGATTCGGGAGCATATGTTGATAGTGTTCGCCTTACAATCCTCTATAGGAATTATCAGGATGAGGAGATGGCGGTCCTTCTCTATCACGCGGACTATGAATTGCCTTCATCTGCCAGCGATGACATATTCTATGATGTAACCCTGCAACGACAGCCACAGATTCCAGAAGTCCATCTGGCGGGATCCCAACGCGTAAACAATGATCTCAGTGACACAGACGGCAAGTATTTCTATGCATCTCAGGATGAAACTTACGCAAATGCTCCACTTCGAGATGCAGTTCAGGCCGCAGTAGATGCAGATCAGGGATTCTTTACACTTCTACTAGGCCCCTTCCAGTCCTTCACAGATCGAGTGTGGTATATCAAGCCGATGGACGTGCTTCTGGAAGTGTATTACACTCCTCCGGATCCGGAACTCATTGCCGGTGTGACCATCACAAACGTCGTTGACGGGATAAGGGACTGGGATGTGCTCCCTGAGAGTATTGTACGCGGCGATGAGAATGCGTACGATACCACAGGCTTTAGAGCTGATTACGCGCAACTTCCAGCGTTCGAAACGCCCCCAGCTACTAGGTCTTGGTGGCAATGGAAGGATCATCTCACGGAGACGTTTTTCGCCAAATTCGAACATCAGAGTCTCACCGGTCGACACAAATTCAAACATTGGAACGAGACCGAATCAAAATATCGTGTAAGGGAGTTCACTGGCATTTGGGATGGAAGGGTAGATGACTACACTGCCGAAGCCGATACAGCCACAAAGGCCGGAAACCTTGTCAAGCGGGAAATCACATCTGCGTACAGCGGGCTTTCGTTCGACTTCAAGGATCCCTGGCGTGTTGACCAGAATCTCGCCTCAACCGAACCACCGATTGCCCAGTACATCCGGGATGGTTTTACCGAGCAAACATCCCCGTATGAGCCATGGAACGACAGTCAGTCGTGGGGTGTGTTCAAGGATGTGAACCGTAATGAAGCACCTTACTATGCAACAAGATACTGGAAGTACTATGACTACGATGCGGGTTCGGATACGTACACGCGCAAGGATGGTCTACCGCTTGATGAAGGGGATCTGATCCACATGGACCAGATCAGCCTCGGAGGGGAATGGAAGTGTCTCCAGCAGGGAGCATAGAATATACTGATGTGACAACAGGGGGATCTTCTTCACGTGACTACAACCTTGAGTACAAGGGGAACGTCCCACAGGCAGACCTTACCGCAGTGTTCAAGGCGCACATGCTGTCTGATGAGGAGGCAGAACCGACGAGAAATGCCAATCAACGAAAAATAGCCTACGACGATGATAGTACTTATCATGCTGTTTACCAAAGCGCGGGCGAAATATGGTATGTACGATCAGAAGATGGCAATATTTGGGAACCGGAAGAGTTGGTTAGCAATTATTCGCATGGAGCATCGAATCCATCTATATTCGTAACAGACAGCAGTGTTTATGTAACATATATGCAAGATGGTGAAGTAGCGCTGGCAAGAAAATATCAAGGGGACTGGGGGCATTACGGTTTAATGCATCCCTTTAGAAGCAATTGTGCAAGCACTACCCCGGTTGTAGCTGCCGGGAAGATGTGTTCAGACCCATATGGCGTACCGGAGGGTGACTTGGTGTTGGTTCTGTGGGATAATCAAAGTAGGATTAACTATGAATTGATATGGGATTACTTTGGTAATACTGATACACGAGATACTGGGACAATTGCATATAATGCTATTGATCCACCAAAGTACCCATCGATTGACAACCGGTCATCATTTCTCTATTACACTGCCGCTTGGCGAGAAGGGGATGTAATAAAATCTGCGAAATTGAATATCCCCAGCTGCAACCCTGTTGCCTTTTACTTAGGACAGATTGATCTTCCTGATGTGACAATGGCTAATGAAAAAGCAATATACGCTCCATCTATTACACATAACGCGGACCATAAACCTGTGATTGCATATGAATGCAAGGTGCCATCAATATTATACTCTGATCGTTGGGTAAATGTTAGGACGTACGATTATACATCCGGTAGTTGGAACACAACGGTGTACCATCTCCCGTATTATCAATTTACACGATATAATGGACCAATATCTCCATCCGTTGATGCGCACTCAAGTTCGGTGGTCTGCGGAGGAGGTGATATAGGAGCTGGTCTTCGGGTGGCATATCATCAAGACTGGGGTGGTGGTATCAGAGTAGGATCTTTTGAGTGTAGTTACAGTGCAAATGATCAACTTATGAATGGAGAATCATTCCCAAATCTCGTCAGTTATTCGCCAGGAGGAGAACTGAGGGAGGTGTATAGTGCGCCGTTCCAGACTGGTCCCTTTATGCATGCATTGCGGGCGACGAACGCGCAGCTCACCAAAACATGTGTTCCGGATATGAGGATGGTCCGTGACTTGCGATTAGCTATTGGTGGCGATATCTCCATACTTGGTGTCACGAATCTCCGTGTCTTGCACGGGAACAGTGTAGAAGATGTAATTGAATGGTATGAGCAATCCGACACGCTTGTGCTGGGAGTCGATGTGAGCGCCTCAGAATTACTTCGTACGGAAACGTTCACGATCAACAATGGGGATCGATTCAAGTATAAGAGCATGCTTTATAGCTCGAATCCGAATGCCATGCCCAATGGCGTTGCGATAGCTGTGGAACTTCGTCGTGCATCAGACGATGCAATCCTGCAGCAGTTTGCACTCCCACTTCGCAGCTTCCCCGTCGATACAGCTATCTGGAATGACTGGTCCCGAAATCTCTCAGCATTCGCGAATGAGACCGTGTATATTTCTCTGGGCATAGATGGATCGCTCCCGGGAAATGCAACAACCTCAACAGCGAAGGTCTGGCTTGAAGGACAGTACATTCCGAAAGCATCGGCTGGTGTAGATCGGGACTTCCCCCAGCCGGTCGGTATTGAGCTTGGCCAGAATCATCCCAATCCGTTTACCGGACAGACTCTGGTTCCCTTCTATCTGCCGAAAATGACACAGATCCGCTTGGCGGTCTACAATGTCATGGGACAAGAGGTCGCAGTCGTAACGCAGGGAGAGTTCTCGGCGGGACAGCATGAACTCGCATTCAATGCCAATAGCCTGCCTGCAGGAACATATCTTCTGAAACTTTACGCGGGTGGGCAGGTAGTTACTCGGACAATGATTCTGACCAAATAGTAAACTCCTGCGCATAATGGACAAATCGGGCCGGGTATAAGCCCGGCCCGGTTGGAATTGACATCTGTCACGTGGGGCGTGCGGATAACATGTCTGTCAGCAGTGATTTCATCGTGCTACGACCACCTTTCCGGTTCGCACGCCATCGGCTGTGCGCACCATGAGCATGTACATTCCGGGAGTCAGCGTTCCCAGTGCCATTTCCCCTCGAAGCAGCGTTCCATTTCCGCTCAAGTGGAGTTCCCGGATTCTGCGACCGAGAAGGTCAAAGAGTGTTGCCGGGATTCATCCAATGCGGGCTGTTTCGGATAACTGAGTCCATAATAATGGAATAGGGTATCAATGTCAATATGGGGTATTCAGAATTGAACTCCCTCCTCATTTTTCGTGTTTTCCCTGTGATAGCGGTTATTTGTAAAAAACGCACATCGCAAGGAATATCATGACTGAGCAGGAACGCAAAGAGCTGGAAACGATTGAAACCGAGGAATGGCTCGCGTCGTTGGAATACGTGCTGGCCTCCGGTGGCACCGAGCGTGTCCAGCGTCTGCTGAAAGATTTACAACTGTACGCCTTCAGAAAGGGCGTGCGCATGCCGTTTTCGGCCAATACGCCATACATCAATACCATTCACGCCTCCGAGCAGCCGCCGTATCCCGGCAGCCGCACGCTGGAGCGCCGCATTAAAAGCCTCATCCGGTGGAACGCCATGGCCATGGTCGTGCGCGCCAATCGCAAGGAGGCGGGGATCGGTGGACATATTTCCACGTACGCTTCGGCGGCGACGATTTATGAAGTCGCTTTCAACCACTTTTTCAAGGGACGCGGCGAAGATGGCTTCAGCGGGGACCAGATCTATTTCCAGGGACACGCGGCGCCCGGCATGTATGCCCGCGCGTATCTCGAAGGGAGACTCTCGGAAGAGCAACTGCAGAATTTCCGCCGTGAGCTGGCCGAGGGCGGGGGACTCTCCTCGTACCCGCATCCCTGGCTGATGCCGGGCTTCTGGGAATTCCCCACGGTGTCGATGGGACTCGGTCCCATCATGGCCATCTACCAGGCGCGCTTCAACCGCTATCTCGAGGATCGCGGACTGAAGCCGGACAACAACAACAAGGTCTGGGCCTTCCTGGGCGACGGTGAGACCGACGAGCCGGAAGCACTGGGTGCGATTTCCCTCGCCGCCCGGGCGAAGCTCAACAATCTCATCTTCGTCATCAACGCCAACCTGCAGCGACTCGACGGACCCGTGCGCGGCAATGGCAATATTATCCAGGAGCTGGAAACCAATTTCCGCGGCGCCGGGTGGAATGTCATCAAGGTCATCTGGGGCAGCGACTGGGATCCCCTGCTCGAAAAGGATACCGACGGTGTGCTTGTCCGCCGCATGGGCGAGGTCACCGACGGCGAACGCCAGAAATACTCCATCGAATCCGGCGACTATATCCGCAAGAATTTCTTTGGCACAGATGAACGGATTCTCGATCTCGTCGAACAGTACAGCGACGACCGTCTGCGCCGTCTGCGCCTCGGGGGACATGATCCCGAGAAACTCTATGCAGCCTTCAAGGCCGCCGTACACAGCGAGGATGCTCCGACCGTCATTATTGCGCGTACCATCAAGGGATACGGACTCGGTGAAGCCGGTGAGGGAAAGAACATCACCCATCAGCAGAAGAAGCTCAACGAAGAGGAACTCAAGGAATTCCGCACGCGCTTCAATATCCCGGTTTCGGATGAGGACGTTTCCGAGGCGCCGTTCTATCGTCCTGAAGAAGACAGCAAGGAAATGCAGTATCTGCGCGAGCGGCGTGAAGCCCTCGGCGGCTACGTGCCACAGCGCAATACCAACGTGCCGAAGCTGAAAACGCCGGACGAATCCCTCTTCCAGGAATTCTACGAAGGCACCGACGACCGCGAAGTGTCCACCACCATGGCCTTCGTGCGCATGCTGACCAAGCTGCTGAAGGACAAGGAGCTCGGCAAGTACATCGTGCCCATCGTACCCGATGAGGCGCGCACCTTCGGTATGGAAGCGCTGTTCCGGCAGGTGGGTATTTACTCGCATGTGGGACAGCTGTATGACCCGGTGGATTCCGCCTCGCTGCTGTACTACAAGGAAGCGGTCAACGGACAGATTCTCGAGGAAGGCATCACCGAAGCGGGCTCGATGTCGAGCTTTATCGCGGCGGGAACGTCCTACGCCACACACGGCATCCCGATGATTCCCTTCTTCATTTTCTATTCCATGTTCGGTTTCCAGCGCATCGGTGACCTGGTCTGGGCCGCCGGCGACATGCAGGCCCGCGGCTTCATGATCGGGGGAACGGCGGGACGCACGACGCTCGCGGGTGAAGGACTGCAGCACCAGGATGGCAACAGCCACCTGCTCGCATATCCCGTGCCCAACCTCGTGACCTACGATCCGAGCTTCGCCTACGAGATCGCCGTGATTCTGCGTGATGGACTCCGCCGCATGTACGAGGAGCAGGAAAATGTCTTCTACTACATCACCGTGGAAAACGAGAATTACGTGCAGCTCCCGATGCCGGAAGGTGACCATATCAAGGAAGGCATTCTCAAGGGACTGTACATGCTCAGCAAGAGCGAGATGAAGGATGCGAAGCTGACGGCTGACATCCTCGCCAACGGCACCATCATGAATGAGGCTCTCAAGGCGAAGAAGATTCTGGAAGAGGATTACGGCGTCGCCACGAATGTGTGGAGTGCCACGAGCTACAAGCAGCTGCATAATGACGGACTCGAGGTCGAACGCTGGAATCGCATGCATCCCACGGAAACGCCGCGCGTGCCGTATGTCTCGCAGATGCTCGAGGGTGTCGAAGGCGCCATCGTGGCCGCAACAGATTACGTGAAGGCACTGCCGGATACGATCTGCCGCTGGACGCCGGGTGGACTCATTTCCCTCGGTACCGATGGCTTCGGCCGTTCGGAGGGACGCTCGCAGTTGCGCGACTTTTTCGAGGTCGATGCCCGCTTCATCACGCTTGCGGCGCTTTCGCACCTGCAGAAGAAGGAGATGCTCGATGGGAAGGTCGTCGCGAATGCGATGAAAGACCTCGACATCGATCCGGAAAAAGCGAACCCGATGGTTTCATAACAGAACCTGATGATTTCTGAACTGAATACGATGATTTCATAACTGAGGAATTTCATGGCTACTGAAGTCAAACTGCCCGAACTCGGTGAAAATATCAGCTCGGGAGATGTTGTCAAGGTGCTGGTCTCCGTCGGCGATACTGTCGAGGTGGATCAGCCGCTGCTGGAGCTGGAAACGGACAAGGCGTCGTTCGACGTACCTTCTACCGCGGCCGGCACAGTGAAAGAAATAAAGGTGGAGGAGGGCGGACAGGCCGAGGTCGGCAAGACCATCATGATCATCGAAGAATCCGGAAACGGCGGCGCTGATTCAAAGGGCGCTGATGATCAGGAGGATGCGAAAGCTGAGGCGGATAAGAAAGATGGAAAGATGGGAAAAGATGGAAAGGATGAGGACGGTGGTGCATCCTCGGAAACCTCTGAAGAGGCTGAGGAAAAGGCCACGCCTTCCGACAAGTCCGATGATGCCGCGAAGTCTGCGCCTGCTTCGAAGTCAGCTCCGGCGCAGGAAAGCGGCGATGCATCTTCCTCGGCTCCGATCAGTCCGGCCCCGGGTCCTTCAGATGGCACACCGGTTCCTGCGGCTCCGTCCGTGCGCATGCTCGCGCGAGAGCTGGGAGTGGACATCACGCAGGTGCGTGGCAGCGGTCCCGGTGGACGCATCACCGACGACGATGTGAAGAAGCATACGAAGTCCATCATCCAGCGTGCTTCCACTTCGCAGAGCGCCAGCGTCTCTCGTCCCTCACTGCCCGACTTCTCCGCCTTCGGTGAAACCGAGGTCGAGGAAATGAGCAAGGTGCGCCGCCGTACGGCCGAACAGATGGAAATCAGCTGGTCCATTCCCGTCGTCACGCAGCACGATCGCGCCGATGTGACGCATCTCGAAGAATTGCGCAAGAGCTGGTCGAAGCGCGCTGAAAAGGCGGGCACGAAGCTCACCGTCACTGCGATCGCACTTAAAATAGCTGCGGCTGCGCTGAAGAAATTCCCGCAGTTCAACGCCAGCATCGACATGGAACAGAACCGCATCATCTACAAGAAGTACTATCATCTCGGTGTGGCGGTGGATACAGAGCGGGGACTGCTGGTGCCTGTACTCAGGGATGTCGACAAGAAGAACATCCTCGAAATTTCCAGTGAGCTGCAGGAGCTGGCGACGAAGGCGCGCGAGAAGAAAATCAAGCCTGATGAAATGCAGGGTGCGTCCTTCACCATCACAAATCTCGGCGGCATCGGCGGCACGTCCTTCACCCCGATTATCAATGCACCGGAAGTGGCCATCCTCGGGATGTCCCGCGGCAGCATCGAGCCGGTGTGGACGGATGGTGAATTCAAACCCCGCATGATGCTTCCCCTTTCCCTGACCTACGATCATCGCATCATCGACGGCGCCGATGCGGCACGCTTCCTCCGCTGGATTGCGGAAGCCATGGAAGAGCCGCTGCTCATGGCGCTGGAAGGTTGATGTTGAAGCAAAGAATCACGGAGCACATACATGTCTGATACAAAAAACACGGACCTTGTGGTCATCGGGGGAGGACCCGGTGGATATGCCGCGGCATTCTACGCGGCCGACCTGGGAATGGAGGTCACGCTCATCGATACGGAAGAAAACCCCGGCGGCGTCTGCCTCTACCGGGGCTGCATTCCCTCCAAAGCACTGCTGCATGTCGCCAAGCTTATCAACGAGGCGAAAGAGGCGGAAGCATGGGGTATCAGCTTCGGGGAACCGAAAATTGATATCGACAAACTGCGGTCGTTCAAGGACAACGTGGTGGGCAAGCTGACGGGTGGACTCGGACAGCTTTCCAAAGCCCGCAAAATCACCTTCATCCGCGGTTTCGCGACATTCGTTGATAACACAACGCTTCATATCGACGAGCATGACGGCGGTGAGAGCGAGCTGAAATTCAAGAACGCCATTCTCGCCACCGGTTCGCGTCCCGCCATGATTCCCGGCGTCCCTGAAGGAACGGATCGTGTGATGGACAGCACCGGGGCACTGAACTTCCCGGATATCCCCGGGAAATTCCTGGTCATCGGCGGCGGGTATATTGGACTCGAACTCGGCACGGTGTACGCCGCGCTGGGCTCGCGTGTCACGGTGGTGGAAATGACCGGCGGACTCCTCCCCGGCGCTGATCGCGACATGGTGAATCATCTGAAAAAGCGCCTGGATGCGAGCTTCGAATCCATCATGCTCAACACCAAAGTCACGGGCATGAAGGAGCAGAAAAACGGAATCAAGGTGACCTTCGAAAACAGCGACGGTGAACAGAATGCGATTTTCGACCGCGTGCTGATTTCCGTGGGACGCAAGCCGAATACCCAGGGCTTCGGAATCGAAAACACCCGCGTTGATGTCAACGACCGCGGTTTCGTCACCGTCGATCCCCAGCGACGCACGGCCGAGCAGAACATCTTCGCGATCGGTGATATCACCGGAGATCCCATGCTGGCGCACAAGGCTTCGCACGAAGCGCGCGTTGCCGTGGAGGTCATTGCCGGAAAGAAAAGCGTATTCGAACCCTATGCGATTCCGGCCGTGGTGTTTACCGATCCGGAAATCGCCTGGGCGGGCATCACCGAGACGGAAGCACGGGAGCAGAAGCGCAAGGTTGAAGTCGCCCGTTTTCCCTGGGCCGCATCGGGACGCGCGACGACGCTTGACCGCTCCGATGGCGTCACCAAGCTCATCGTGGATCCCGAAACCGAGCGCATTCTCGGTGTCGGTATTGCCGGTCCCGGAGCAGGCGAATTGATCGCCGAAGGTGTACTGGCCATCGAGATGGCCGCACGCGTAAAGGATGTCGCCGCTTCCATTCATCCGCATCCGACACTGTCGGAAACCATCATGGAAGCAGCCGACGCCTACTTCGGTCACAGTACGCACATGTACCGCCCGAAACGGTAGGCCCCCTTGCCCCGGCTGTGACGCGCATCCGGACTGATACTGCAACGCCCCGTTCACTTCTCGGAAGGAACGGGGCGTTTGCCGTTTAAGGCAGTTTGTTTCGCAGGCTTTTTAACGGGCTATACGCAGCAGGCGGGAGGCGGATTGCGAAGAGGAGGTCAGACGCAAAATGTAGACGCCCGAGGAGAGTCTCGCTGCATTGATGCCGACCTGATGCACGCCTGCCGTGCAATGTCCCTCGTAGAGTGTTGTGCGATGCCGCCC
Organism: bacterium; assembly: GCA_020444325.1. Classification (NCBI taxonomy): domain Bacteria; species bacterium. Next base: position 128,439 of record JAHLLD010000007.1, on the reverse strand, counting down.
GAGCAGGTCATGGACATCCATACGCAGATTCTGCGGTCTGTCATTGAAGAAGGTGACACTGCCGTTCTCCGAGAGTGGGTCGGGCAGGCATCCTGCAATGCGGAACGATTGTGGAGTACCGTCCGCATTCCCGCTCCCGACAGCCGAAGTCGTTTCGCAACGCAGGAAGACAGTGTCACGGCAGATCGAAAAGTCCTTCGCCAGCCAGGCGATTTCCATCAGGGCCTCATGTTCTTCCGCTCCAGCAAGACAGGCCTGGATCAAGGCTTCATTGCTGCAAACCGGGACCGTGCCATCCGGAGGATGCAGCAGTACTTCCCTGGCTGAAGGTGCTCTTTCGATGGCCCATCCCGGCAGGGACAGGACATCATCAAAACGCACTTCATCGGAAAGAATACGCAGCCGGATCGCGTCCCAGTAATCCAGCGTTGTGTTGCTGAGATACAGATCGATACAGCAGGGAATCTCCCGGCTCCATTCGATGCGTGTTTCAATCGAATCGCATGGGGGTGGTGGGAGAAGGGAATCGAGCGGACCAACCCTGAAAATGAGATATTCGCCGGACGTTGAATCGGGGATGGTGGCAACGCTGCAGCTGCCATCCGGGTAATCCGGATTCCGATACCACATGAACTGCGCATCACCGAATGTTTTTCGCAGTCCTGGAGAGCCTGAAAAACGCGCTTGGGTGAATTCTTCGCAATGCAGCAATATGCCGCGACATCCACCATTACCGTCCACGCAGCCACTGGTGTTGACCCACCCAATGCTCCCAGGTGCGCTTCCGCTCTTTGCATTGGCTAGCGCAATGTCGGTATTCATTTCTGAAACGGTTGGCCACTCACGGCGATAACTGTCCTTGTTTCTCCCGGTTGCGTATACCTCCCAGGCGGAGGAGGGCCCGGTTGCATAGCTGACGCTGGCCCTGTTGTCTTTGAGCAGGGCTATCGTTCCCTGCCAGACCCCATTGTCGCTCCAGGCCGCGATATAAATGTACTTTCCGTCGAAGCTCCCATCCAGCGTATAGCGCTCCGGCCCATATCTCGGACTCGAATACCGGGGCGGGAGAGCCCCTCCATGCTCGCGCACATCCCATACCGTGCTTCCGTAGATGTCAGACGCAGATCCGCTGAATACTGCATCGGAGACCTTGGCCGGAATCACTCCGTGCGCATCACCGAAACCAAACCGGTAGGCATTGTCGCTGGTGATGGTCACGGTATACCGGCCTTCCTGTGCTGCGGCCTGTGAAAAAAGCAGGAGCGGCAACACCAAAAGCGAAACGGCAATGCCCAGCACTCTTCCCCCGAAACTGCGTTGCTTGATAATCAGCATTGAGGAAGCCCTCCGAACGAATGGGAACGTGACGTCATTCCCAACCCGTGATTGCGGGGAAAGTTACATCCGTCTCGCAGCGACCGCGTTGCAGCCTTCTGAAAGACAGCGGTAGCTCCTCAATCCAGGAAGCGGTACATATATCCGATCTGGAGCATGAGCTGGGGATTTGAAAAATCTCCTGATCCCACTGCGAGTCCGGTCTGAAGGAAAAATCCCCACCAGTTCATTTCCCAGATACCACCGAGGTATGTCCAGTCATAGACACGGGTGCGGTGAGTGATCAGTGAGTATGAGGAATAGTAGGTTTCCTCCTCCAATTCGAAATGCGATACTCCACCCACAAGGGCGAGTACATGGCTCATGCGGTACGTGTCGGAAAGTTTAAATCCGAGGTTCAGCTGCAGTCCTGACAGCGATGGACCATATATCATTCCCGAGAGTCGCAATCCAATGCCTCCAAACCAGTGGCCGTACGCCAGATTGAGTCCCCCCGGGGTCCCGATATTAATGCCGAGTTCGGAGTAGGGCATATCCATGATGTCCATGTTTTCCCTGTCCCACTCAAACTCGCCCGCACCGTCGAACATCGGGGTGGGCTCCCCGGCGAGTTCCTTCTGGATGGATGCGATCTCATCGAACTTGTACACATGCTCGCTTCCATCCTGTGTGCGTATGGTGGCGTGGTCATTCGGTATCATTTCGATGAGCTGGCCGCGAATGCGCGATCCGTTCTTCAGGTGCAGTACGTCGATTGTCTGCTGGGCAGTGCAATCCACCGCTGCCAGAATCAGAATTATCAGAAGAACTGCAGTTCCAACGTTTTTCATAATCCCGCCTCCGTATGATTGTAAATGAAATGAGCGTTCAGGGAACTGGCCACCTGGCGAAAGAGCATAGCCGATATAGTGGTATGGTACTCTCATAATAGTGAATGGTTCCCGGGAAGACAAGAAGCTACGCCCCGGGGTGGACGCGGTTGCATGAATCCCGTCGCGTCCCCTAACTTGGAGAGTCCCTCACGAACAGACAGTCCACAAGGACATCATCACAACGCGTAACGCGAAAGGAAACCGCAATGCCTGGAAAGAAGAAACTGCGCAAAGAAGAGCAGCAGAGTTTGCTCGATATACTGAAGCAGCGTTTTGAAAGTCATATGCACCGGCACGAAAAGCTGAAGTGGAGTGCGGTGCTGCAGCGGCTGGATTCGAAGCCGGATAAGCTCGCGGTGCTTGCGGAAATGGAGCGGACGGGAGGTGAACCGGATGTCATCGGGAAGGACAAATCGACAGGCGAAATCCTGTTCTACGATTGTTCGAAGGAAAGTCCGAAGGGACGCCGGAGCCTTTGCTATGACAGGGAGGCGTTGAACGCAAGGAAGCAGCACAAGCCGAAGGACAGCGCAATGGATGTGGCCACGGCTATCGGAATCGAGATGCTGACCGAGGAACAGTACAGAGAGCTGCAGCAACTCGGGGAGTTCGATTTGAAGACATCGAGCTGGGTGCGGACGCCGGATCGGATACGGGAAAAAGGCGGAGCGACGTTCTGCGATCGGCGTTATGATACGGTCTTTTTCTATCACAACGGAGCGGAATCCTATTATGCCGCACGTGGTTTCCGCGGCTGTCTCCGGGTATGAAAGCGCAGACGCCTCCCGGAGTGAGAGGCGCCTGTGCTGTCTTGGAGGTTTACCTTTCTGTCGATGGTTGATGGGACGATAGCGGCAGTACCGCAGTTTCGTCCCGGTCGGTCGCGGTTGATCAGGCATCGGTTGTGGCGAGAGGCTTGCTCGCGCTGCCGCCGTTCGCAGGCTGTTCAGCTGCTTCACGCAGTACTTCTTCGAAGGTCAGTCCGCCGACTTCCTCTTTGCCTTTTATCTGCTGCGGCGTGCGGGGATTGCGCCACATGTTGTACACAGCCGCGAGAAGGGGTATGACGCCGAGGGCGATGAACACGGTGTCGGGAATCATGCGCAGCCAGAGCACGGTGTGCACGAAGGGTTGATAGTAGAAGTCGAGCGTACGCACATACCAGTAGCCATGTTCGATACCCTGCATGAATTGCGTGAATCCTACGGGCAGCAGGGTGATGAGTATCATGCCCATCAGACCGGCATTCAATCCCCAGAACGAGAGGCGCAGCAGTTTGTCGTTGCGCTTGTTTGAGATCGTCCGCATGCTGAAGAGCATCAGCGCGATGCCGAGCATCCCGTACACGCCCATGAGTGCGCCGTGTCCGTGTGCCGCGGTCAGGAAGCCGCCGTGAGAGAAGAAGTTGATCGAAGGCAGGTTGATCAGGAAGCCCAGCACGCCGGCACCGAAGAGATTCCAGAACGCGGTCGCGACAAGGAACATGAATGCCCATTTGTAAGGGAAGTGCGCGCCACCTTCGCGGACGTAGCGGTACTGCTCATACGCCTCGACGACGAGAAGGGTGAGGGGAATGACCTCCATGGCGGAGAATACCGAGCCGAGTGCAACCCAGAGCTCCGGGGTGCCGATCCAGTAATAATGATGTCCCGTGCCGATGATGCCGCTTCCCAGCAGAATGATGAGCTGGAAGTACAGTGCGCGCAGGGTGGAGTTCTTCGTGACGAGTCCCATGTTGACCATCAGGAAACCAATCACCACGACGGCGAAGACCTCGAACATGCCTTCCACCCAGAGGTGAATCACCCACCAGCGCCAGAAGTCGGCCATGGTGATATGCGATCCCGGTGTCATGAAAAACGCGAATCCGTAGAAGGCGGGAATGGCGATCGAGGCATAAAGCAGGAGGTGTGTCAGTCCACCCTTGTCGTTCTCCTTTTGCAGCGCAGGTTTGAGTCCGCGATACATGATGACAAGCCAGAGACCGAGTCCCACTGCCAGCACGATCTGCCAGAAGCGTCCGAGATCGAGATATTCCCAGCCCTGGTGACCGAACCAGAACCATGAGCTGCCGAAGTCGCCGCGTACACCCAGGTACTCGCCCGTCAGGCTGCCGCCAACGAGCAGCACCAGCGCCCAGAAGAGGAGGTTGACGAGATTTTTCTGGCCCGGGACTTCGCGTCCCGCCACCATCGGTGCAATGAAGATGCCCATGGCGATCCATGCCGTGGCGATCCAGAACACGGCGAGCTGCAAATGCCAGGTGCGTGCTACGTTGAAGGGCAGGATGCTGGCGAGGTTGATGCCGTAGAAGAGATTGCCTTCGATATAGGTATGGGCCATGTAGCCGCCGAGCACAGTCTGTACGAGAAAGAGCAGGGCAACGACGACGAAGTATTTTCCGGTGGCCTTCTGACTCGGGGTGAGCATGAGACGGTCGGTGTTGATGCGCGGGAATTTCTCGTAGGCGTCCTGCGATTCGAGACGATAGCGCTTCCAGAGGAAGAGGATGAGTGCGGTCATGAGGATGAGCAGCGTCGCGCTCACACCGCTCCAGAGGTAGGAACCTGCCGATTGCACATTCCCTGCGTCAGGGTCGTATGGCCAGTTGTTGGTGTAACTGCTGCCGGTTTCCGGGCGGGTGGTGGTTGAAAGCCAGGATGTCCAGTAGAAGAAGTCCGCCAGATGCTCCGCCTGGTCTCCCTTCAGATACCAGCCTTCGCTCGCGTTACGCGTGCGGATGATGGCGTTCGGCTGCAGACCGGACCGGTCGTTGCTCTCCGAGAACATCTTTTCATAATGTGCACGCACTGCACGCAGCGCTGCGGCCTGTCCATCGGTGAGGACAATACGGTCCGTGGCTGCATCGTAGCGATTCTCTTTCAATTCCCTCTTCACGCGTGCCGCGATGCCGGCCTGCTGCTCTTCGTTGAGCGAAGCGAACGTGGCGCCAAATCGTTCCTGCGCGTAGTAATCGCGCATCGAGGTGGTCGTGATATGCAGCGCCTCGGCGGTGAAATCCGGTCCGAGATACGCGCCGTGTCCGAGCGTACTTCCGTACTGCATGAGTCCATGACTCTGGTACACCGCCTGTCCCCCCTGTATGGCGTCATACGTGGTAAGTTCGTTCCCCCGCGCATCGACGATCTGCGCAGGACGAGGTGCAGCGTCGCGGTACACCCAGTAGCCACCGACCAGCAGCACGGTGAAGCCGAGCAGCATGCAGAGGAGCAGGACGTGCTTCCAGATGCCCGAGGTGAAGGTGCTTGTGTTTTTCATTATGCTATCCTGTGTATTTCTGATTGTGCGTGAACGCTATAGGTTTCCCTGTGATTTCAGGCTGCCGTGGCGAGAGTACGTTCCACCTCTTTTGCCCTGGGGTGAAGGACGTTGTTCTCGAGGTGGATGTGCATGTGCAGATCCCGTTCGAATTCGTCGAGTTCGCGGTACAGGAGCTGATACGTGGTGCATGCATCCTCGGGAGGAGTGAAATCTCCGCTGAGTGAGCGCATGCGATCGAACGCCAGTCCCGCATTGTCATGCTCCTGCTCCATCATCGCTATGGGCTGCGCCACACTGCCGAAGCCCCCGGCATGCACCGGAGCCTCCCCGCGCGCGGCTGCCAGCATCTGCTTGATATAGGGAAAGAGAATGCGCTCTTCCTTCATCAGGTGCTGCTCGAGCTCCTGCTTCACTTCCATGAAAATCGAGGCGATTTCCCTGGTCTCAGGATGGTTGTCGCCGTGTACCTGCGCGACTTTGGCCGCATGTGCGTGTATCGTCGGCAGCATGCTGCGCACGTAATTGTGATGTGTGTTGATGATGTAATCGATCAGGAAAGAAGTGTCCCACTGCGCCACGTTCGGGGCGCCGTGTTCCGGGAGATCCGCGAGTTCATGCTGCAACGCTTCGCTGTCTGCATCGCTGCGTTCGCAGGCCTCGGAAAGCGACTGCCGTCCCCCACAGCAGTAGTCAATGCCATAGCGCTCGAAAACGCCTGCGGCGTGCATGTTGTTTCTGACCACTTCTCCGACACTCTGGGTGTTCCAATCTATCTGCATGATGTTTCTCCTGTATGTGAAGTCGTGTTCTCTACTGCGGGCAAACTACACCGCGGACGGAGGAAAAAACTTGATCCAGATCAGATTTGTACGGATTTCAGCGAAAATCGGGAATCTCGCGTTGCCGGGACTGATGGGAAGACGTATTTTTCCACTATGGAAGAAAAAGACATCCGCAATACCCTGGCTGAGCTCCCAATGTTTACCGCGCTGCGGGACGAGGATATCGTTCATGTTGCGCGTCTGTGCACGGTGCTGCGTTGTGAGAAGGGGGAAATCCTCTTCCGGGAAGGGGATGCGTATCGCGGGTTCTACGTCGTGCTCGAAGGAGGTGTGAAGGTATACAAGCTTTCACCGGAGGGGAAGGAAACCGTATTGCATATTCAGTTCCCGCCGAAGACGCTGGCGGAAATCCCCATGTTCGCCGGAGAAGATTACCCCGCCTTTGCCGAGTGTCTGGCGCCAAGCCGTTTGCTGTTTGTGGAAAAGGAAGGATTTCTGGCGCTGCTGCGGGAAACGCCCGATCTGGCGCTGCGCATGCTGGCGGGACTCTCAAAACGTCTGCGTGAGCTGGGAGCGCAGCTCGAGCATCTGACCGCCCATGATGTACGCACGCGCCTTATTCGCTACCTGCTCGAGGAATACGGGAGGCAGCATAAGGCGGAGCGTGTGCTGCCATTGCTTGTGCTTCCGATCTCGAAAACGCTGCTGGCTGCCCATCTCGGGACGACACTGGAAACACTGTCACGAACCCTGAGAAAAATGGAGGAGGAACAGCGCATCAAGCTGAAGGGGAAAACCGTGCTGCTTGAGGATGTCCCGGCGCTGCAGCGCGAATATCATGAAGCCAGCGGACATTGACGAATAAAAAATGGTCCTTCACATCTGCTGAAGGACCGAAGCGATATCATGATTGCACCGAATTTCAGTCGTCGTATTCCGTGTCGCGCTGGTTGTGATCCACCTTGAAAATGACGCCATCGAGCCAGAGCAGCTCCCCGTCTTCATCATACGCGCCGGCCCCGCGTTCGTAGACAGGGATGATGCTCCCATCTTTATGCCTGAGGCGATATTCGATAGTATAGGGCTCGCGGTGTTTGAGTCCTTCATTCACCGCATCGACCACCTTGATGACATCTTCCGGAAGTATCACGCTGTTGTAGCTCCGTACTTCGTTATTGATGAAGTCCGTACAGGGATACCCGGTGAGTTCCTCTACCTGGTGGCTGATAAACTCCATGGTCCAGTATGCATCATTGGCGCAGCGATAGACCGCGCCGGGGAGATTCCCCACCAGCGAACGATACTGTTCGGTGGATTTCCGGAATTCGCTTTCGCGGTGGATTGCTTCCGCGAGGCGTTCTTCCAGCGTGCGCTGCAGCCGAATGACTTCCGCATCCTTGGCCTGCAGCTGGGAAGACAGTTCCTTGTTCGCTTCCCGTGTCGAAAGCAATCGCTTGTGGAGGATTTCCAGCTCGTGAATGAGCTCCTCATTAGTTAATTCGTTGTACTCCATGTCTTTGCCTCTTCATCGTCCACGTTTCCTGATACTCTCGTTAAGGCGCCGTGCTCTGCTGTCGTGCATGCAGTGATATCGTCAGGGTCGGACCCAGATACCGTCCCGTACTTTGATTTCCGTGTCATCGAGCCACACACCGATTCCGGAGCCGCCTTCACGGAAATCCGTTACGATATCGACGTGCTGCGCCGACCGGTTCAGCAACCCCTCCTCGAACATACGATCAAGTGCTGCCGATCCCGCATCTGAACTTTCATCCTGCACATAGCATTCGGGATAGCTGGCGCCGATGGCGATATGCAGCGTACCGCCCACTTTCTCAACGAACAGGGGGTGCTTGAGCACTTCGGTGATGCCCGCGTTCATGCCGAGCGCGACCTCACCGAGACGATGCGATCCCTCATCGGTTTCGATGATTTTCGCCAGTGTGTCATGGCCCTGCTTTGCACTGTACTGCACGATGCGTCCACCTTCGAACTTCAGATAAATCCCCTGTACTGTTGTACCGCTGTTATAGACGGGGAGATCGACGAAGATTTCGCCTTCCACGGTGCTGGTGTTGGGACTCGTGAATACCTCTCCGTCAGGGAAATTTCTTTTGCCTGTGCATTTGATCACATTTCGTTCTGCGATACTCATGCCCAGTTCCAACGTGCGGCCATCTTCCGGATGCCGCGTCTGAATGCGAATACGGCTGCTGGAATCCATCAGTTCGTAAATATCCTGCTCCACACGGTCGAGTTCGCGCGGATCCTGCATCGAAGCGGAGACAATGACGTCGGTATACTGCTCGAGCGTCATTCCTTCCAGATCGGCGAAGCCCTGCGTCGGGAACAGGGTCAGTACCCAGGGTTTGGCCAGACGGATGCCCTTGAATTCTTCGTCTGCGCGCATGACGGCCATCGCGGTTTCCTCCGGCTGACCGGCGGAGAGCGCGGGATTTTCCGCGCCGAGAATTTCGATGTATTTCGTCATGGCTTCGTAACGCGTGCGATGCCAGGCTGGCACCCGTTCGATCTGTGCGACGTTGCCATGCCGGGCGATGGATGCGCCCCAGACCTTCCCGCGGTCATTGTCGGGTGCCACGATGTTGACATCCGCGATGCCGCCGGCTGCGAATATCATGTCCTGCAGCACCGACATCAGCGGCCAGGTGATGTGCTCACCCTTGATCATGATGACGTCATCTTCCTGCACGCCGCCGAGTGAATAATTGAGGAGATAATCGGCCCAGGTACGAAGTTTCTCTGTGGGGATGCTCATGCGACTTTCCATGGTGAAACGGACCAAAAAGATAGAAAGAAAAAGCACAAAGGTGAAATGGCCCCATCCCATGCGCATTGCGAAAACAGCGGGAAATGTGTATTGTGTTCGTACAACGCTATCCATCAAGGTAATCCATATCCTGAGTCCCGCCGTTGCAGGGGGACACAGAACTACGGAGGAAATCATGAGATCAGCCGCATTTATCCTGTTGCTTATTCTTTCAAGTACCGGTCTTTCCCTGCATGCTCAGCCCGTCTGGGTGGCCGCGCATGAAGAGAGCGCCCTGAGCTTTGAATGGGAAAAGCCGTTTCTATCGAACTCCGATGGCGTAAAATTCCTGAACTCCATCTTCTTTCTCGGATATCGTACACATACATCGGAAGCGCTGTCGCTTATTGTTGACCTTCCCTTCTCAAATTACTCCACGGACGCGGTGGATGAATATCTGCTCGGCAATCCGTATGTCGGACTGGCGTTCGGTGAGGAAGATGCGCTCATCTCCGGTGACGTCGGTGTCCGTCTGCCGATTGCGGACAAGGACAAGTGGGTCGCGGCCAGTTTTGGCGCGGCGACGGATATTGACCGTCTCGAGGCTTTTGCCACAGAAGCCGTGCCGGCCATGGGTCTGCTGCGCATGCAGACCGGAATTCCCGGTACCGACCTCGGCGTACGCGCGCATGCCGGACCCTCCATTCTCGTATTCATGAATGATCGCGGGGATGAGGTCATGGACGTTTTTCTCAAGTACGGGCTCATCCTCACCTATGATGAAGAAGGCGTATTCGCACAGCTTGGCTATTCCGGTGTGTACGCAATGCGGCATGAGCTGGAAGACGTCGAAGGCGAGGCCGCGTCGCAGATCGGTATCACGGTGAACGCCGATGTAGGTGCCCATTTCTGGCCGGGACTGCTGCTGCGTTTCCCGCTCGATAATTACCTGGGCAAGGGTGTGGATGCGATATTTGGCGTGAACCTGCTCTTCCGTCTGTGACAGGAGAGCGTCACCTCGTTGAGGTGCGGGAGAGACGGCGCTTTTAATTGCTGTCCCATAACCATATTTTCGGCGCATGTTCACTCATGATCGCACCGTTCACCTGATTCTCAATCCCGCCGCGGGACAGCGGCGTGCGGGAAGGCAGCTCAGGAAAATTATGCAGAATCTGCATAATGACGGTGCCGAGGTCCACGAGCACGTGACCGCACGGCCGATGCATGCCGCTGAACTGGCGAAGGCACTGCCCGATGACGGCGCGCCGCTCTGTGTCGCCGGAGGTGATGGGACGCTCAATGAAGTCATGAACGGGTTGCACCCGGGATCACATCCCGTAGGCGTCCTGCCCTTCGGAACGGGCAATGATTTCGCGCATATGCTGGGTATTCGCACTATGAGCGATACGCTCCATGCTTTGCGTGAGGACCGCCAGGGGCCGGTCGACATTGCGGAAGTTCATGTGGTGGAGGAAGATGGCGGGGTGGTGACGCGGAAAATGATCAATGCCGTGGGAATCGGGTTTGATGCTGCAGTCGCACTGGATGTCTCCAATGGCCGCGGCGGCAGGGGGATTCTGCCCTATCTCTTCTCCGTTTTTCGCGTGCTGCGTCATTATCAGGCGGTGCCTTCCGTTACGGTGCTGCAGAACCGCGAACTGACATCGTCGCTTTTCCTGGCCTGTATCGGGAACGGACGGAGTTCTGGTGGAGGATTCAGGCTGACACCGTCAGCGCGCATCGATGACGGGATGCTGGATCTCTGTCATGTGCGCGCTGTGAGTACCAGGCGTGTACTGCAGGTGCTGCCGCGCGCCCTCAACGGCACACACCTATCGGCTCCTGAGATCAGCTACGAGCAGATGACGCATGCCGATATCTCTCTGGACTACCCGCTGCCGGTGCATGTGGACGGCGAGGTCATCAGCACCCAGGCGCGCCGTATCGTCGTGTCCTGTCAGCCTTCGTCACATCGCTTCTTCATCGGCGGCTAAAGACGCTTCCCTGTTGCGGTGGTGATTAATTCACTATCTTTTGCCGATCAGACATTGTTGTATCAAGGAAAAGAAGGCTTATGGACCTGCACGCGATTCAATCCGCACTCCGAGAAGCCGGCGTGGATGGCTGGCTGTTTTACGATTTTCACAACCGCGACGCCATCGCCGCGCGCATTTTGAACATGGACACCAGCCGCTTCGCCTCGCGCCGCTGGTTCTATTTCATCCCGGCAAACGGCGAACCGCAGAAACTCGTGCATCGCATCGAGCCCTGGCGCTGTGACCATCTGCCGGGCGAGAAAAACGTGTACCTGCCGTGGACGCAGCTGCAGGAGATGCTTCGCACGATGCTCGGTGATGCGAAAACCATCGCGATGCAGTATTCCCCGAATAACAATATTCCCTACGTCTCCATTGTCGACGCGGGCACGATCGAACTTATCCGCAGCTTCGGCGTGGAGGTTGTCTCCAGCGGCGACCTGGTCGGGATGTTCGAGGCGCACCTGTCGATGCAGGACTGGGAAAGCCACAAAATTGCCGGCGAAATCATGCAGATGGTCAAGGACGAGACCTTCAAGGAAGTCGCACGCCGCATCAAGGCCGGGGAAAGTCCGCGCGAAGTGGAAATCCAGAACTTCATGCACAATCTCATGCGCGAAAACGGCATGACCTGGGAGGATGGTCCCATCGTCGCCATCAACGAACATGCCGCGGATCCGCATTTCGAACCGACCGAAGAAAACAGTTTCGGTATGAAGGAAGGCGATCTGCTCCTGCTCGACCTCTGGGCGAAGAAGGACGAACCGGGCGGTATCTACTATGACATCACATGGATGGGCTTTATCGGGACGGAAGTGCCCGAGCGCATTGAGAACATCTTCGCCGTTGCGCGTGATGCACGGAACACCGGACTGAAAATGGTACAGGACCGTTACGCCGCCGGCGAGCAGGTCGCAGGCTGGGAAGTGGATGATGCCGTGCGCAAGGTGATCGTCGATGCAGGGTACGGCGAGTATTTCGTCCATCGTACGGGCCACAACATCGGCCTCGAGGTGCATGGGAATGGGGGACATATCGACAACCTGGAGACGAAAGACGAACGCCTCATTCTCCGCGGGACCTGTTTCAGCATCGAACCCGGAATCTACATGGAACATGAAAAGATCGGTTTCCGCACGGAGATCGATGTGTTCGTGACAGACGAGGGGGCCGTCGAAGTCACCGGCGCCATGCAGGACAAGGTCATTCCCATTATGACGCTCGTATAAGTTCGTTTGCGGGGACCGTGCACGCGGTCCCCGTTCCTTTCTTCCTCCCCACCACCACAGAGCAGGAAGTTCATGTACACGTATATTATTGTCATCCTCGCCTACCTGATAGCGCTCACCGTTTACAATTTTATCCAGTCCCGCAAGGTCAAGACACATGACGACATGATGGTCGCCGGGCGCAGCCTCGGTGTCACGAAAATGGTCTTTACGCTCGTCTGTACCTGGATCGGCTCCGGGACCTTTATCGCAGGAGCGGAGTACGCCTATCGCGCAGGCTGGAGTGCCATCTGGATGTCCGCAGGCGCCTGGGTGGGTATCGCGATTATTTATTTTCTCGCGGCAAAGATCCGCACGTTCGGACAGTACACCATCGGCGATATTCTCGAGGAACGGTACGGCAAGTTTGCACGCCTCTTTGGTGCCATTGTTCTCATCATCGCATTCACCACCATCGTTTCCTACCAGTTCCGTGCCGGGGGATATATCCTCAACGTCATCACCGACGGCGCTGTCAGCGTAGAACTGGGACAGGCACTCGCCGCAGGATTTGTCATCCTCTTTACCGCTATCGGCGGCATGGTCGCTGTGGCACATACGGATTTGCCCAACGGCATCATCATCGTGCTGGCCTGTCTGGTCTCGGTACCCTTCGTGGTTGCCACTGCAGGTGGCTGGGACGCCCCGGCGCAGATACTCCCCGCAGCACACATGCAGCTGATTTCGCCTGAGTTCGGCGAATTCCCCTTCCTGAAAGCCTTCAGCTATTTCCTCGCGACGATGTTCCTGCTGCTCGGTATTCAGAGCATGTATCAGAAATTCTACAGTGCTAAGACTCCGGCCGATGCGAAAAAAGCGGTGATCCTGTGGATCATCGGTACCATGGTCGTCGAGACCGTCGTTATCGTGATTGCCATCTATGCCGCGAGTTACTTCTGGGATAATACCACGATCGATCCGGCGGCCGTCGTCTTGTATGCGGCCCGCGAGATGGTGCCCGAACCGGTTGGTGTGCTTCTCCTGGCAGCCGCTGTCGTCGTTGTGATTTCCACAGGAATGAACTATCTGCTCAGTCCTTCGACCAACATTATCCGCGACATCTACAGCCGCTTCATTCGTCCCGACGCGCCCGAATCGAACATGGTGGCGCTGCAGAAAGTGTTCATCGTCATTCTCGGCGTCGTGGCCTTCATGATGATTTTCATTCCCACAGTGTTGGAATGGGAAATCTCGGTGCTCAAGTATGCGTATTTCGCCTACACGATGTACGGCGTCGCCATCACACCGGCACTGTTCGCCGCGCTCTCATGGAAGCGTGCGACTAAGCAGGGCGGTATCACAAGCATTGTCTCCGGCGCATTCGTCGCCATCCTGTTCGATTTCATCATTCCGTACGTGGCACCGCAGGTCATGGTCGGCGAAGATGCCTGGGGTATCCCGAGCATCTATCCCGCATTGCTGGCCTCCATCGGCATGCTGATCATCGTGAGCCTGCTTACGCCGAAGCCCGATCCTTCGGTGCTGGCCAAGCTCTTTCCGGATGTCGCGTCGTAATTTTTGTCTGAGTAGTATTCACATGGGGCGGCCCCCGGGTCGCGGAACACAAGAAGGAGGATATTCATGCGAACAGTACTTGTCTGTTTTCTCTTGGCATTTGCCACGACCGCGCAGGCGCAGTTTCTGCCCGGACAGTTTGAAATAATGCTCAACGGTACCGTGGGTTCGGTATCGGAGTCAACGAGCTATCCATCGCCGAGCGGGGCGGAGGTCAATGCCGACGACTCCCATAGCTATGCCTACATCGCACTGACCCCGGGGTACTACCTGTTTCGCGGTGTCTCGGTGGAACTCGAACTCGGTCTGCGTGCCATCGAGGGCGGTCCCCCTGCGCAGAGCGTACTTGGCAACCTTTCCTACACGCATGCATTCAGGACATCGCCCGTCGCACTGTTCGCGCGGGCAGGTGGCGGTTTGTCCAACGGCATATCGTTGCCGACGTTTGTGGACCACATCCGCTACACCGAGGGCTTCGATGTGAGCGTACTGCAGGCAGGAGCCGGGATCAAGATTCGTACCGGACGCACCGGCATCATCCGTGTCGAGCTGCTGTACAGGCATCAGCAGTATGAGCTGGATTATTTCCTGACGACGGTAGACCACAACATCAATACGATTGCGTTGATGTTCGGTGTTGGACTGCTGCTGTAATTGTCGGCGGGGGAGGGTGGTCAGCCGCGTGTGTCCGGCTGCGTGCTGACTTCATCGAGAAGCGCCGCGAGGCGCTGCGTTACCGCTCGGCGTTCGAAGGTTTTGATACGGGCGTGGTCCTGTTCCGTACCGAGCCGGTCTTCTTTCCACTGCGTGTAGTAGTCGAGGAAAATCGCGGCGATCGCATCGATGTCATTCGAGCGCGCACTGCGGCCCGAGCGCGTCTCTTCGATGACGCGCGTGACGGCGCCTACCGGGGCGAGGGTGATGATGGGCTTGCCTGATCCCATATACTCGTAGACTTTGCCCGGGACGATTTCCTCATTTCCCTTGAAATCGTCAACCACCATGAGCAGGGCGTCGCTCTGGAAGAGATGGCGCACACTGTCGGCATGCGGCATGTAGTCATGTACAAGGATGCTGTCGCCGAGTTGCGGGTGCTCGAACATCGCGCGTACTTCGGCACCGAAGCGCCCGATAAACTGCAGTCGAATGTCCCCGGTTTTCACTTTTCCGCTTTCAACCAGACGCGCCACCGCGGCGAAAAACGTTTCCGGATTACGCTTGCCATACATCGACCCGGTGTAAGTGACGACAAATCGATCTTTCTCCACTACCTCGACCGAAGGGAAATCCGCACTGTCGAAACCATTCGGCAGATGATACACTTTGTCCAGGCTGATGTCCGGGTATTTCCCGGCAAAGTCTTTCGCGATGCCTTCCCAGGCGACTTCCATGCGATCACATTCCGAGAAAACGGATCGCTCGTAGGCGCGGTCAATCATGTCGGGCAGCCACCAGCGATTCGGGGCGGAAAGGAAGCCGCGCCAGGGATCACGGAAGCCCGCGATCCAGGGCAATCCGGTTTTTCGCTTCAGATTGCGAGCGATCATCGAACAGCTGTACGGGGGAGAGGATGAGTAGATGGCCTGGATATTGTGCTTCTCGATGATTTCCAATCCCTGCTTCACGCCGGGACGAATCCATCCCATGCGGGCGTCCGGGATGAAAAAGGTGGCACGGACGAATTCCGCGAGTCCCTCCTTGAGTGAACGTTTCTCTCCCGGTTTGGGGATGGTGTTGACATCCACCGGCGTCCCGCTCTTTTTGCCCGTGAATGCACGGTAGAATGTATACGGCTCGAAAATGGGCGTGCGGTATACAACCGCTTCTGCGGGAATTTCATTGAGCAGCGATTCGTCGCGTGCGGGGTAATCGGCATCCTTCACCGTGAGGATGATCGGGCGCCACCCGTATTGCAGGAGGTAGGTGCAGAACTTGAGAACACGCTGCACACCGGGTCCCCCCGAAGGCGGGAAATAGTACGTCACCACCAGGACGTTTTTCATGACCGCTGCTCCTGTTCTTCCTCGACGGGCAGCCAGCCCTGGCGGGCGAGAAGCTTGTGGTAAAGCGGTACAGGGAGTGTGAGCGCCTCCGCACCTCCCGTGCGCGGCAGTGTCATGCGGATTTCCTCGCTCCGCCCGGTCTCCACTTTCTCAACCCACTGCGGATCCATGAGCAGAATGCGTCCGAGCGCAACAGCGGCGCAACCGTCCTTCAGCATAAATACGGCGTCGTCCGGGTGGTAGACGAGTCCCACGCCGATCACCGGCATGCGACCATTGACGCGATCAATGATACAGCGGGTGGGACGTTGGGTGTCGTTCGAACAGAGCGAGCCCGCGACATAGCTGCGCACCGAAACGTGCAACCAGTCCATCGGCAGGTCCGCCAGCCGGTCGACGAGTTCGAGAGTGTCTTCAAGGCGGATGCCCGGTTCCTCTATCTCCTCAGGCGAGATGCGATATCCTACGGCGAAGGGACGCTGCGCCTCACCTGCTGCCATGAGCACGGCCTCGGCGACGGCGAGCGGAAAGCGCATGCGCTTTTCCAGCGTACCGCCCCAACCGTCATGGCGTCTGTTGGAATGCGGGGAGAAAAACTGCTGCAGCAGGTAAGTATTGGCGCCGTGGATTTCCACGCCGTCATACCCGGCGGCGATCGCGCGGCGGGTGGCATCGGCGAAGGCTGCGATGGTCGCGAGGATTTCCTCCTCGGTCATGGGACGCGGGCGGTCGGCGCCCGGACGCTCCGCCGGTTCGGCGGAAGCGGAGACAGGCTGTCCGGGAAGCAGCGACGCGGGACACATGCGTCCCCCGTGATGAATCTGCAGTACGGGGCTCGCCCCCGCTTCGCGGATGGTATCTGCGGCGGCACGCAGCGACGGCAGCTTGTCGTCGTCATCGCAGCCCCACTGTCCTTCAAACGCCTTGCCCATGCGCTGCACATAGCAGGCGGCAGTCATGACCATGCCGGGTCCCGCCGAACGCAGACGCAGGTACGCAAGCTCATCGTCATGAATCATGCCATCGTCATGCGACGACCAGGTTGTCATCGGCGCCATGATGAGACGATTGCGGATTTCAAGACCGGACCGGAAACTGAGCCGGTCGAACAGTGTGGGATACTGCATGGAGTTCGCTGGAGATTGTGACAGAACTAACTTTCGCTTCGTGCGCGTACCAGCGTGGAGAAGGAGAGTCCCCGCGTGGTGAGATAATAAATGCCCAGGATAATCGGCACGAGGTAGTTGACAAAATGTGTGAGCGTGGCGTAGGCCACGGCATCGGCCTCGGTGAAATTCACGAATTTCATCAGTGCGATGCGTGCGGTGACGTGGAAGACGCCGAAGGCGCCCGGTGTGGGAGCAACGGCATACCCGAGTGCGGTGATGGCCCAGATTTCGAGGGCGGCGAAGAGACTGACTTCCGGGTTGGACCCGCTGTCGAATGCAAAAAACATCATGTACAGCGGGATCATGTAGAGGAAATACATGACCGCGGTCTGAACGATGACGATAAGCAGTTGGCGTATCGATTTGATCGCGCCGAAACCGAGCTGCAGTTTGCGGAACAGGTCGAGAATGCCGTCCCGCAGTGAACCCAGTTTCGCAATCCCGAATCGATCGGCCGCCCAGCGCAGGGGCGATGTGAACGTTTCAGCCATCCAGAGTCCCGCCTGGCTCGGTGCGATCACAATGAAGACGATACCGAGCATGATGGCCATATAGAGGATGGGGCGAATGACGTCGGCGCGCACGCCGATCTCCTCGAAGCCGTCGAACATGTGGTCGTCAAAGAACATGATGCTTGCGATCAGCAGCAGCAGCGCGACAGTATCAATGAAACGTTCGACAATGATGCTGCCCAGCAGCGAACTGTACGTCGTGCTTTCCTCTTCCTGATCCGTGAACCAGGGACGCATGAACTCGCCGCTGCGCGGGATGAGGTTGTTCATGAAGTACCCGATCATCACGCCACCGAAAAGATTCCCCATGCGCACCTTCGGGTGAATGTACTCCAGAATCACTTTCCAGCGCCAGGCTCTGGTCAGGTGCGACAGGACAATGGGAATGACGATGAGCAGGGCGTACCAGTAATTCGCGGTGCGAAAACTGCGGGCCAGCTCCCCGAAATCCACTTTCCAGATGGAGAAATAAATCGAGAACGCGACGATCAGAAAGGTGATCGTCACTTTGAGGATGGAAACGAGACGCTGCCTCTTCATGCTTCCCGTATGTTGAGAAGTGATAACATCAGCGAAATATACGCAAATTCGCGCTTCTCCCTGCATTAATTCTCCGTGATCGCAGTCTGCGCATGCTACCGCGATTCGTGAATGTCTGCACGCATATCCCTGAAAAATCAGTCCCCGGTCCGGGATTTTATGCAGAAACTGCATAAAACTTCGCATCTGATTGCACATCCGCAGCAGTTGTGGTTGGAAGTGAAGCGGCAAATCGATAATTTTGTAACAATTGGGAGTTTTGAAACGACATATTGGCACAAACGGAAGCGGGTTTGCCCCGATCCTGTGCATAGAGCATTAAACATCGTCGCAAGGACGCTATTATCATGGCAATCGAAGACAAGATCAAGGAACTCCTCGAGAAGCGAGAGCAGGCCCGTATGGGCGGTGGAGAAAAGCGCATCGAGTCGCAGCACGCCAAGGGCAAGCTGACCGCGCGCGAGCGGCTCGAGCTTCTGCTCGATGACGGCAGTTTCGAGGAATTCGACATGTTTGTCAGCCATCGCTGCATTGATTTCGGTCTCGAAAACGAGGCCTATCTTTCTGACGGCGTGGTGACGGGATACGGCACGATTGACGGCCGGCTCGTCTATGTATTTTCCCAGGATTTTACGGTATTCGGCGGATCGCTTTCCGAGATGTATGCGCGGAAGATCTGCAAGATCATGGACATGGCAATGAAGGCGGGTGCCCCCGTCATCGGACTCAACGATTCAGGTGGGGCGCGTATTCAGGAGGGTGTCAAGAGCCTCGGCGGTTACGCCGACATTTTTGAGCGCAACATTCTTTCCTCCGGTGTGATCCCGCAGATCTCCGGGGTGTTCGGTCCCTGTGCCGGCGGTGCGGTGTATTCTCCGGCCATCACGGACTTCATCCTCATGACGCGGGAAACGAGCTACATGTTCGTGACGGGACCGAAGGTCGTCAAATCCGTGACCAACGAGGAAGTCACCACCGAGCAGCTCGGCGGTGCGAGCATACACACCACGAAATCCGGTGTGGCACACTTCGCCTGCGAAAACGACGAGGAACAGATCTCGCTCATCCGTAAACTCTTCAGCTTCATTCCGCAGAACAATATGGAAGAGACGCCGCGGCTGGAGAGCAATGACCCGATCGACAGGCTGGAGGATGCACTCAACTATATTATTCCCGATAACCCGAACAAGCCATATGACATCAAGGATGTGATTCATGCGGTGGTGGACAACGGGGAATTTCTGGAAGTGCAGCGGCATTATGCGCCGAATCTCATGGTGGGCTTTGCCCGTTTCGACGGTCAGTCGGTGGGTATCGTCGCCAATCAGCCCAGCTATCTTGCGGGTGTGCTCGATATCAACTGTTCAAAAAAGGGTGCGCGTTTCATTCGCTTCTGCGACGCGTTCAATATCCCTATCGTCACACTCGTCGACGTCCCCGGTTTTCTCCCCGGCACGGCGCAGGAATACGGCGGCATCATCACCAACGGTGCGAAGCTGCTTTTCGCGTACGGCGAAGCCACGGTGCCGAAAGTCACCATCATCCTGCGCAAAGCCTACGGTGGTGCCTACGACGTGATGGGCTCCAAGCATCTGCGCGGTGATCTGAACTACGCCTGGCCAACAGCGGAGATTGCCGTCATGGGTCCCCGGGGCGCCATCGAGGTGCTGTACGGCAGGGAGCTGTCGAAAAAAGACTCCGAAGCGCGCGGACAATTCATTTCCATGATGGAGGATGAGTACCGCAAGAAATTCGCGACGCCGTATGTGGCCGCGAAGTACGGGTACATCGATGATGTCATCGAGCCGCGCAATACGCGTTTCCGCATCATCCGCGCTCTGCAGAGTCTGAGTACAAAGCGGGATTCGCTCCCGATGAAAAAACACAGCAATATTCCGATGTAGGGGGAGTGATGCCGGCACAGAATGCACTCAGCGCTGCGATGGCGCCACAGGTCAGCGATACACTTGTCCAGGCCAGTGATACACTGGTCCAGGCCGGTGATACGCTGACATCGTGGGGCCGCACGGGAATGGACAGCATTCTCGCCGGGGATGGCATCATGATTGCCATCGTCGGTGTGATCGTGGTCTTTATTTCCCTGACCATCATCTCTCTCCTGATACGCTTCCTCAAAGTCATTGCATCAAGGAAAAAACGCACACCTGAAGCATCGAAGGAGGTGCCTGTGCGGAACGGCGTTTCCGGCGAAGTTGTCGCCGCCATCGCTACGGCACTTGAGCAACACCTCTTTGAACTGCATGACGAAGAACGCACCATCATCACGATAAAGAAGATCTCACGCCCGTACTCTCCGTGGAGTTCGAAACTGTACGGCATGACACCTTCCCCTTTCACACAGAAATCCAAACGCTGACCGAGGTAGCAGGAATAATGGATTCCAATCGCAAATTCACCATGAAGATTCACGGCAATGACTACGCCGTGGAGATAAAAAAAGTCGATGAAGGTGTCGCGTCCGTTGACGTCAATGGCACCGTGTACGAAGTGCAGTACGAGGCGGAGCGTCGCGTGAGCAAGACGCCGACACTGGTCCGCAAACCAGTGTACCACACCGAATCGGAGCGTCCGCGCAAAACGTCCGCACCCGATGCCGCCAAGGGCACACTCATCAAAGCGCCTCTGCCGGGTGTCATTCTCGAGATCAAGGTCAAGGAAGGCGACACCGTCAAAGCGGGTGACGTCCTCATGGTCATGGAAGCCATGAAGATGGAAAACAATATCGCGGCGCCCGGTGACGGCACCGTGTCTGCACTCAAGGTCGCGAAAGGCGACAACGTGCTTGAAGGCGACCCGCTGGTCGAAATCGGAGGGTAGCCGCAATGGATGGATTTTTTCATTTCCTCTCATACAGTGGCTTCGCCAATCTGACCATCGGTCACGTGGTGATGCTGGCGGTGGGACTCTTTTTCATTTACATCGCCATCAAAAAAGACTATGAGCCCCTGCTGCTCGTCCCAATCGGTTTCGGTATCATTCTCGGCAACATTCCCTTTCTCGAAAATGTCGGTCTGCAGATCGGGATTTACGAAGAGGGGAGCGTGCTCAATTACCTTTACTATGGTGTCGTCAAGGGTATCTATCCTCCGCTCATTTTTCTCGGTATCGGGGCGATGACGGATTTTTCCGCCATGCTCTCCAACCCGAAGCTCGTACTGCTGGGTGCCGCCGCGCAGATCGGTATTTTCCTCACCCTGCTCGGGGCGCTTGCGCTCGGATTTGATCCGCTCGAAGCCGGTGCCATCGGCATTATTGGAGGAGCTGACGGTCCGACGGCAATTTTCATCGCCTCCAAGCTCGCGCCGCATCTGATCGGTGCCATCGCCATTGCTGCGTATTCGTATATGGGACTCGTCCCGATCATCCAGCCTCCCATCATGCGTCTGCTCACGACGAAAAAGGAACGCGTGATTCGCATGAAGCCGCCGCGCGCCGTTTCGCGCAAGGAAAAGATCATGTTTCCCATCATCGGTTTTATCGTCACGACGTTCATTTCTCCCGGAGCGCTGCCTCTGCTCGGTATGCTGTTCTTCGGGAACGTGCTCAAGGAGAGTGGCGTCACGAAGCGCCTGATGGAAACCGCGCGCAATCCGCTGATTGACATCGTCACCATTCTGCTCGGTGTCACCGTCGGCGCTTCCACGCAGGCGACGACCTTCCTCAACTCGCAGTCCATTCTCATTTTCGCGCTGGGGGCCGGATCGTTCGCCGTCGCCACGGCCTGCGGTGTGCTGTTCGCGAAATTCATGAATCTCTTCCTGAAGGAAGGCAACAAGATCAATCCCCTCATCGGTGCGGCCGGCGTTTCGGCGGTACCGGATTCCGCCCGTGTCTGTCATAACATCGGACTCGAATATGACAAGAGCAATTACCTGCTGATGCATGCAATGGGACCGAATGTCGCGGGCGTCATCGGATCGGCCGTTGCCGCAGGTATTCTCATCTCCTTCCTGCTCTGATCGCTTTACTCGTATTCTGTTTTCGCAGGGTCCCCTTTCGGGGACCTTGCGTTTTCAGCCTCCAATCCCTATTCTGTATTGGCAAATCCGCATATATACTCGTTCGAGGAGACCCTTCCATGAAACTCAGAGATATTGTGAAGGCCAAGGGATCAACCGTGTTCAGCATACATCCGGAGAAATCCGTCAAGGATGCGATACATATGCTCATACAGTACAACATCGGTTCACTGCTCGTGGTCGACGGAGCTCGTCCCGTTGGGATTTTTACGGAACGTGATTCCCTGCGTGTCTGTGCCGTGCAGGCCGAGCGCCTTGCTGAAGTACTCGTCAGTGATGCCATGACAACAAACCTCATCATCGGGCAGCTTGATGATGAAGTCGAGGAGGTAATGAGCATCATGACGGAAAAACGAATCCGCCACCTCCCGGTGATGGAAGACGATCATGTCGCAGGAATGATATCCATCGGTGACCTCGTCAAATCGGAACACGACGAAAAGGATGTCACCATCCATTACCTGAAAGATTATATCACGGGAAATGATATGCGCTGAGGTGTGATCGCAGTTGATGTTCCCTGAAATATTCTGCGTCAGCGCTTCGTCAGCCAGGAGATGGGATCCTGCTTGACCTTCTCGTACCAGAGCTCGAAATGCAGGACAGGACCGGAAATGCCTTCGCCGCTTTTTCCGATTACCTGTCCTGCTTTCACTTTCTGGTCCTCTCGCACGATGAACTCTGACAGGTGCGCGTACACGGTGAAGAATCCATCATCATGCCGGACGATGACGAGGTTTCCGTAGCCGGGAAGGAAGCGTACAATGGTGACGACACCGTCGGCCACGGAGCGTACCTGGCTGCCGTGAGGGACAGAGATGTCGATGCCGGGACTGTCTGAAACCGTTCCCCACCGGGGATTGGTGTGTTTTCCGAAATACCCCACAACCGCGCCTTTCGAGACCGGCCAGGGCAGACGTCCCCGCAGCTTTCCGAACGCCGTGTTCGAAATCGGTTTACTCGGCAGCGCGGCGATGTCCGTACTCGCTTTGCTCCCGCTCTTCTTCCTGTTCGCTTCCGCCAGGCGGCGACGTTCACGGTCGATCAGATCTGCAATGACACGCTCCACCTTCCGTGCGGCGGCCTGCTTCTGCTTGAGCCGCTTTTCATACGACTGTCTGTCCTGCCGCACTTTCCGCAGCAGCGACTTGTGCTTGAGTACCTTGTTCTTGAGCGCACCCTCCTCGACGCGCTTCTCGGTAATCGCCGCCTTCTGCTCCTTCAGCTTCTCCTCCAGCAGCAGTTTCTGCATCTCGATTTTTTCCTGCCGCCGGCGGATTTCCCGCGCGTTGCCACGCTGCCGCTCACTGTAGGCCTTGAGATATTTTGCACGGATGAACATCTCGTTGATCGAACGCGACGAGAGCAGCAGCTCGGTGTCATGCGTGCGTCCCTGTTTGTACATGTTCACAATGGTGCGCGTGTACTCCTTTTTGAGTCGCTTGAGCTCCTTCTGCGCCGTCGCCAGGTTCAGCTGTGCAATCGCAATCTCTTTCTGGTTCTCAAGAATCTCTTCCGAAAGACGCGACAGCAGGGAGCGGATCAGCGAGGTCTGCTTGTCGTAGTCATCCAGCCGCTGCAGCGCCCCCCGTTCCTGTTTCTCGCTTTCCTTGATGCGCGTTTCATACCGCTCGATCTCACTGCGGAGTTTTTTAAGTTCAGCCTGTTTTTTCTTCACGCTCTGTGTCAATAGCGTGCCCGTACCCGCCGCAAAAAGCAGCGCGACGGCGAGCGCAAGAAAAACATGGCGTGAATTCACGGTCATACGCTGTACAGAGTTCGTCCGATTGCAAAAAACTTACGGATTTCGCAATGGAAAACCAATTGAAATACAGCGAGTTATGGGCGTTCTATCAGGCTGTGGTTGAAAAGGACGCCGCAAGTCTAGAAGGATATTTTCCTTGCCGAAGGCGGATAGGAGAAGGAGAACTCGATGGGGAGGTCATTGATATTCTGGGAATCGTAGACCAGGGAGAAGCTCTCATCGAGGTCGGGGCGGGAAATCATGACAATTTGCGGCAGATGCATGCCCGATTTTTTTCGGAAGTCGCGGAAGGTGATATCCTCGAGGATGCTGCCGCTGTGGTCGCGCCGGGTGAAGCGCTGTACCGCGATGTAATCGAGATCAATGACGTAGGTGAGTGTCCCTTCCGCCGTATCCCAGCGCATCGTATAGCTGCTGCCGTCAAGAGCGGTCTCGGGTTTGCCGCGGGGCGGAACGAGGTCGAAGCCGACGGTGCCGGTGAGGATGTCGAGAAAATCATTGAACTTCAGCGAAAGGCGCAGCACCCGCTTGAGATTCCGCAGCGTGGTCTGTCCTTCGGTCAGCGTGTTTTCAATCCCGTTGTACACCTGGAACGAGCGTTGCGTAACCATGGCCCGGACGAAGGTCATGCCGAAGGGACCGGAGATTTCTATCTGCATGCTGTCGGGTTTCAGGATGCTCAGATTGATTGCGCCGCTGTTGGCGAACTCCGGAGTATCCACCGAGATTTTCCCATAGCCTTCGAGTGCGTGCAGTTCGGCATTGCGTGCTTCGACGAGACGCATGACTTCGGCCGGATCGATGGGCTTGGTGGTATCGATGGCTGGCGTACCGGCGCAGCCGGCAAGGAGGATTGTGAGGAGAAGAACGGGGAAGAGACGGGAAACAGGCATGCGTTCGTCAGGAAACTATTCAGGGTTGATGGTTCATTTTTTCGACGGTATCGCGCAGTGCTTCATTCGAGGGATCCAACCGCAGAGCTTCTTCGAGCGCCTTTTTCGCGCGATTGTGATCTCCGAGCACTCCGTATACGTGTCCGAGCAGTGTATATGTTTCAGCGCTGGCCTCGCCACGGTCGACGACGCCGCTGAGCAGTGAGATTGCTTTTTCGTAGCGCTCTCTTGATATCAGGGCGCGCGCAAGGACGGAGACGGCCTCCCGGTTGTCCGGTGCCAGTCGCAGAACTTCCTCGAACGAAACGATGGCGTCGTCGATTGCGCCCTCGTTGAAAAGCACGGCGCCGCGAAACCAGAGGGGACGCCAGTCTTTCGGGAAGCTTGCATGCAGCGTGTCGAATACTGCGATCGCGCGCGTGACATCCCTGTGCTCTTCGAGGGATTTCTGAAAATACAGTTTGCCGATCTGGAGGCGGTCTTCGTGCCCGATGGCGCTGTCTCCGGCAAGGGGATAGAGCAGATCGGAGGCGGAGTCCCAGTTGCCGGCTTTCATGAGTGATTCGGCAAGCATGAGTGTGTAGCCATACTTCTGCGGGTTACGTTCCCGGAGCTTGCCATACAGAGCGGCGGCGCGCATGTACGCTCCCTGTTTCATATGGAGTCCCGCCGCAGCGTGCAGCACCTGCTCGTCCTCGGTACGCAGGAGTACCTGCTCGAAATACATGAGGGCGGAGTCGGGGCGTCCCGCGGCCATATACGCTTCACCAAGTAATTTCAGACGCCGCGTGCTGTCACTGCCCACCGCAAGTGCACTGCGAAGATGCGAAAGCGCGGTGACATGATCCTCCGTCGCGAGTGCGCAGCGTACGATGGCGTCGTGTATCGCGGCATCGTTGTCGAAACGCAGGGCGGTGGAATATGCGGTCAACGCCTTCCCGTACTCTTCGGCGTATTCGTGGAGAGCGCCGACAACAAAGGCGTTGAGCGCGACGTCCGTGCGCTTTTCGTCCGACAATGCCTTCCCGTCTTCAGCTTCAGATGCGGAATCGTCCGTGCTGAATACCTGCGCGGAAAGCGCGGGGGAAAGTACTATCAGGAGAAAAAGGAGATATATGAAGGTTCGGGTTCGCTGCCGTATCGTATTCACAAAAGGAAATATACGACCGGGGGCGCTGGCGGGACAAGGGGGAAAATTTATCGGCTGCACTGCAGGTGAATCCCTCTGCCCCGGACGCCCTCTGCCCCGGACGCCATCTGCCCGGGACGCCATCTGCCCGGGACGCCGTAAGTGCAGGGAGCGCCGCAGTGGCCGCTGGCCGGCTGTCCCTGCTGATAATTCAAGTGCTGCAGGACGATCAGCAGCCGAGCACGGGTCCCACCGGTGCACGGCTCTCCCGGCATTTCCCCGGATAATCGGGATTTCGCATCGAATTGAATTTCCCTATTGACTGTGAAAACGGATTTCGCTAAATTTCATATTCTTGAAGAGTGAAGAACACTTTTGAATAGAAGGATTAGAAATGTACGCGATTGTCAACATCAGCGGAAAACAGTTCAAGGTCACGACCGCGCAGAAGCTGTACGTCCCGCTGCTCGAAACCGAAGTCGGCGGCAAAGTGGAATTCGACGATGTGAAGCTGTTCTCCGATGACAGCGGTGTCGTTGTCGGTACCCCGTCGGTCGACGCCATGAAAGTGACTGCGACTGTGCTTGAGCACATGAAGGATGACAAAGTGGTCGTCTTCAAGAAAAAGCGCCGCAAAGGGTATCGTAAGCTGAACGGTCACCGTCAGCAGTTCACCCGCATCGAAATCGACAGTATCGAAAAATAATACAGCCCGAGGAGTTAGAAATGGCCCATAAAAAAGGACTCGGCAGTTCCCGCAATGGTCGCGACAGCAATCCCCAGTACCTGGGTGTCAAGGCCTTCGGCGGTGAGCATGTAACGGCGGGATCCATCATCGTGCGTCAGCGCGGTACCAAGTTCCATCCCGGCAACAATGTCAAGCGTGCCGGCGACGACAGCCTTTTCGCGCTCGTCGACGGAACGGTGACCTTTGAGCGCGTTGGCCGTGATCGCAAGCAGGTCAGCGTGTATCCGCCCGAGGCGTAAGCACAGGATTTTCTACCAGACCGTATGGAAAGGGATGTCGATATGACATCCCTTTTTTCGTATATTTTGCTCATTGGAACGGCAGTTCACAAACCAATCCACCACACAGGAGATTTCACGATATGATGAAACGTTGGACGCTACCGCTGTTGATGGTCGCCATGCTGCCGTCGCTGCTTTTCGTTGCGGGCTGCAGCGATGACGATGACAACCCCGCTGATCCCAACAAGGGATATGAGCAGGTGTATATTCGCCTGCACGCCGGTGACCAGTTTACCTATGACATGTGGGATCTCGACGAAAACAATCAGAAAATCGAATCGACCAAGGCCAAATACGAGATTAAATTCAATACCGGCTCCGGTAAAATCGGTATTTACAATGATTGGTTCTCACGCATCGGCGTGAACCGCGAGACCAATGAGCGCGACACGCTGTATGTGCGCACTGACGATTACACACGCGGCGACGGAAGTGCCTACACCCGGTCCATCATGGCCTATGGCTTCGTGTACGAAACCCTGCAGAAATTCATCGCGGAAGTGATGAAATTCGGAAACGTCGGTGTGCCGACCATTCCTGCGCAGACCTGGGATCAAATCGCGAAGTATTACGATGAGAACGGCGACGCACTCCAGCCGGGCGCGGAGTGGGATGTTGGCGATCCCAATGGTATTCCCATGAACTTCACGATCAGTGGACAGACGGTGTCGGTTGATGCTTCTATGAAAGGAAAGCTTGAGGCCAGGGAAGAAAAAGTCACGGCCAATGGCAAGGAGATCACAACCTGGAAAACGAGTATTACCGCGACATTCGACCTGCTCGGCTCAGTGAAACTCGAAACAAAACTCATCTTCTGGTTCTCGAACGATCCGGCAACCCAGGTCAAGTATGTCCAGGAAAGTGCAAGCACGACGATTCCACTCGTCAACCTCACTATCAATATTCCCGGACAGACACAGGAACTGGTGTCCTGGATCTGATCGTCTAAAAGCTTCCACGGAAGCTGGCACCGGCCACCTCGCCTGAGTCCGCGTATCCAGGACGCAAAAGACTGTTAACGAGAAAACCCCTGTTTTTACAGGGGTTTTCGCATATAAAAAAACAGGCCCGGTATTCCGGGCCCGTTCGCCTGATAGTGATGAGTGTATAGGGAGGTGGGAAGGAGTTATTCATGCAGCTGGGAAGCTGCATTCCCGATGATGCAGAAGGCTCTGCACCATCCACTCAGGATTAAAATGTGCAATAATCAAGCCAATTAGTAAAAAACTGTATTTTGGCCTGAATACTAATAAAACGCTAACACTATTGTTCGGAAACCGAACATATCGGGGCGTGTACTGTCCGGAAACCGAACGTGCTGTTTGGATCTGAGGCGGATATCGATGCTTTCCTCGTCAGCTCCGCGTGTCGTTGTCGGATGTGGCTTTGCGGGTCGACATACCAAGGACGGTATAGAGCGGACAGTAGTTGAAGGCGGCTGTCAGCAGTATCACGATGCCCAGCAGACCGATATAACGCAATCCGCCATCCAGAATGAAGAACAGTGCGATGAGAATGATTCCTGCGGCAATACGGATGATGCGGTCAGATGATCCGACGTTCAGTTTCATTGCTGTATATCCTCACGATTGATGAATCGGTTGTTCGGGGAAAACGCAGCGACCCGGGCTACGGGACGGGAGGCACGTTTCCTTCTATATGATAGGATGCCTGTTGAGGAAAAATGGTGCAGGGAGCGTCGACAGCAGACGCAGCCGTGCGCAAGTGCCGGATTCTCATTATATTGAATCCTGCTCAGATGAGTTACAGATTCCTTTGTCCTTCCCATCGCTCGGATCCTCTTATGAAATCTCCACTCCTACGTTTCCTCCCACTGTTTTTCATCCTTTTTCAGACGGCCGTTGCAGGACCCGGTGATACGCTTGTCGTACAGACCTTCACCTGGGAATGGCCTGTGAATTCCGGATGGAATTCGCCGAAGGAAGGATGGTTCGAATTTCCTTCAGGCGACGTGCAGTACGAGAAAATTCTCATGTACTACAAGCTGAAATGCGATCCGTCGCAGAATCCGGCATGCGGGGAGTGGGATTATCTCACGTATGCCCGTTTGTATGACCACACGGGTGTGTATGATTCCAACGAGGTGACGCATCCCAATTTCACGATCAACGGTGCGACACCGGATACTGTCGGCTATATGAATTCACCTTCCTGGCGATTCTATCCGCGTCTCGAGCAAAACATTGTCTACGATGACACGACGGACTTTGCCGCCTATCAGATCGGTGACGGGAGTGAAGTCATGGAAGCCTTCCGCGACGGCAGTCCGGACGGCAGCATGTACTTTCTCTGGACGCAGGAGGAAATGACCACGGCCGGAGTGGCGTTTGAGAATCTCACGGGACTCCGTTTCCAGGCAGGCGAAGGGGAAAGCAGCCGCTGCCGTCTGTCGGTGCGTCTGCGCCGCTATACCGCTGGCGTGTGGCAGGACAATACTCCCCTGCGCGATCTTGGCTGGGTCACTGTCTACGACGGCGCATACATGCTGGAGCCGAACGCCTGGAACGCCGTGCAGTTCATCCAGCCCTTCAGCTACTGGTCGGGTGATGTGCTCGTCGAAATTCGCTTTGATGACGTCGAAGGTGAGGGCGTGACCCTGCTCGCTTCGGACGCCGGTGAAGAACGCAGCTTCATATCGATGGAGACTGACGGACTGCTGTCGTTCGATGTCTACAGTCATGTCAACTGCGGCAACTTTCCGGAACTGAACGATACGCAGGCGTTCACACTGGAAGCATGGCTCAAGCCGGACATGCTGCGCAGCTGGTCGAATCTCATCATCCGCGGAGCGGGCAACGACAACCGGATTGGAATTCAGTTCAACGCTCCGGAAAGCGGACGCAGTGATGTGTACTGCCTCGTCGGGAATGGATCGAATTCGTATGGAAGGACGGAGAACCGTCCCATCAGCTACGGCGACTGGGTGCATATCGCGATGGTGTACGACGGAACGCAGAACACGCAGGACAGCCGTCTTCGTCTCTATCTCAACGGAGAGGAACAGAATCTTTCCTTCAACGGCACCATCCCGGCCTTCACGTCGGTCAATGACGCCGATCTCACAATATCTTCGCCAAAGGATCAGGCACTGACCGGACGCATGGATGCAGTGCGCATCTGGGGAGCAGCCCTGTCGGAATCCGAGGTCAGGGAGCACGCGTTCGCGCAGCTCAATGCCTCTGATCCGATGTTCGATCAGCTGCTTGCCGCATACAACTTCAACGAGGATAGCGGCGACATCGTCACGGATATGACCGGCAACCATGACGGACAGCTTATTGCTGCGCTGCGAGATGATTTCAATGGATGGCGGGTGAAGGGTTTCACCGCGCAGACGAACCGCCCGAACATCATGATCGAGCAGGGGACGTTCACTTCCCACGTCGAGGAAACGCTTGTCATCGATACGGTGGAGAACATGCCCCAACTGCTCGTGCTGTTTTCAGATACCACCCGCCCGACGATGCCGACCGACAGCATGTTTGTCTGGCCGCCATACTACTCCTATAATTTTGCGCCGGACGGAAGTATCATCGATTCGCAGCTCGTCTCTGTCGATTCATGGCTCTACCGGGAAGATTATTTTTACTATGATCCGTTCGAAATCATCGATCGGTATGAACTGGGTCGCTATATCACACCGTACGGCATCGGACTCGACCTGGGTGAAGGCTGGACGTGGGTGTATGATGTCACCGATTTTGCTCCGCTGCTGCGCGATTCCGTGCATCTGACGGCGGGCAATTTCCAGGAACTGCTCGACATGAAGTTCATCTTTATCGAAGGAACGCCCCCGCGCGACGTCCTCGGTATCGAGAACGTATGGCAGGGGACCTTCAGTCTTAAAACCTTCGAGACAGCTGTTCCCGCGC
The DNA here is from genome assembly GCA_020444325.1 of bacterium. Taxonomy (NCBI): domain Bacteria; species bacterium. The sequence continues at coordinate 97,606 of JAHLLD010000007.1, read as the reverse complement.
GTACCATACAGCTCAATCCCGAGGCAGAGATGTTCAAGCTGCGTACGACGGCCACGGGACATGATTTTGACAATGCGACGAACTGCGCGGAGTTCTGCCCGAAAATCCACAGCGTCAAAGTGAATGGTACGCAGCGCTGGAGCTGGCAGATCATCCAGGAATGTTCCACCAATCCGTTGTACCCGCAGGGTGGGACCTGGATTTATTCCCGCGCCGGTTGGTGTCCGGGGATGGAAGCGACGACGGAGGAATTCGACCTCACACCCTATATCAACGGCGATGAAGTCGAAATCGACTACGACAGTCAGTACGACGAATTCGGCCGCTACGTGTTTGAATCCCAGCTGGTTTCTTACGGTGCACCCAACCACCAGGTGGATGCGGCCGTCGACGCCATCATCGCGCCCAGCCGGGAAAACCTCAACAGGCGTTTCAATCCCACCTGCGGACAGCCGCGCATCGTGGTTCAGAACCGCGGAGAGCAGCCGCTCACCAGCATGTCCATCACCTACGGTCCCCGGGGTGGAAACAGTAACACGTACGAATGGACAGGCAGTCTGGAGTTCATGGAAAAGGAAACCGTCCTTCTTCCCGCTTTCGACTGGGGTGAATGGTCCGGTGAAAATATGTTTGACGTCAGGCTGACGGCCGTCAATGGTGGCAGCGACGAGTATGCGTACAACGACGCCCAGTACAGTTTCTTCGATCTGGTTCCCCGTTTCGACTCCAAGCTGGTGGTGCGTTTCAATACCAACAATGCGCCGAACGAAAACCGCTGGGAAGTGCTCGACAGTGACGGTTCAGCTGTCTACAGTCGCAGTGGTTTCTCCGCCGGAACCACGTATTACGACACACTTGACCTGGCGCCGGGCTGTTACGAAATCGTCCTTCACGATACGGGGCAGGATGGTATCAGCTGGTGGGCCAACAATGACGGCACCGGGTCGTTCCAGTTCCGTCTCGTCGGCGGGGGACTGTGGGACAGTGTGAACCCGGACTTCGGGAAGAACACCCGCTATCCCTTCCGCTACAGCAATCTGGTCGCCGTCGAGGATGTCCCAGTCCCGAAAGATGGCTTTACCCTGTATCCGAATCCTGCCAGCGAACAGCTGCATGTCGCATTCGACACACCGGAAGCAACCGCTCTCCATGTCGAGATCTACAACATGCTCGGTGAGTGCGTGTATCGCGGCAGTGAGCGTGAAGTTCATGGCAGCTTCAGTGAAGACATTTCCACCGCATCGCTGCGTGCCGGATCCTACGTCGCCGCGATCGTGGACGGAGCGCGTATCCTGCGCCGCATGAAATTCAGCATCGTGCACTGATGTTCTGAACAAGGAAAATACCGCGTGTCCTGGCGCCCGTCGCTGCAGGACACGCGGTTTTTCGTATTTACATTTCCCGCGAAGTTACGTAGCTTCGGCTCATGCGCTCACTGTTCATCATCTGTATGTTTCTTCTCGTTTCCTTCAACGCCCGGGCGCAGGAAAGGGAAGGGAAGACGCAGCTGCCGTCAGCTGCGCCGTCTGCGGCAGCACAGCCGCTTGATGAGGAGTTTTTTCTTCAGCAGCGCGAGGCCATCCGACTCCCCGCCTTGAGGAGGTACCTCGAACTGCAGGAAATGAAAACCGAAGAGCTCGCCTTGCACAATGCCTTTCGCGTCGAGAGACTTCTTACGAAGCTGAACCATGACGGGACAAACGGCCTGAGCGAATCGATACTGCTGACGCAGAATGTGGGTCTTCCTTTCGCGAGGTTCTCAGGAGACGCCGACCTGCTCGAAGCGGTTGGCGCGATGCTGTTTGAGCAGGCCGTGCAGCTCACCTATCAGTATGCAAGGGAATCGACCAGGCGGGGATCGCTGACCGAGTTTGATTACCTCGCGCTTCCGCAGGGGCGCGGTGTAACGCGCACAATGGGAGAGTCGCGGGAGTCGGCGCTGCAGCGCGGAGAGCGTCAGAGCTGGAGTGTGTGGGAGGAGAAATATTTTATGCAGAAAAACCAAATCCGGATGTCTTCGCCGGACAGCAATCGCTGACGGTATTTTCCTTCCCCTGCGTGGGCCTCCCCATTCTTCAAATTTCCCTTCCTGCTATTCCCCCTGCATTTCCCATTGCTTTCTTTTCAGTGTCGCGAAGCGCTCCTCCGGGTCGCGTTCGAGTCCGTATTCCCCCGGATCGTCCATCTGAAATCCACAGCGCTCCGTCAGGTGGAGCGACGCATAATTTTCCAGAGCCATGCGTGCGATGATGACGCGCATGTGCAGGGTGTTGAAACAAAACGCGATCACGGCCTGCAGCGCCTCGGTAGCATACCCTTTCCCTGTGTGCTCCGGTGCGAGTGTCAAGCCGAGTTCCGCAGCGTCGACGAACTGCAGGGGCACGTGAATACCGCAGTCGCCGACCAGGCAGTCGTCGGCCTGACGAATGAGAGCGAATTGATACCAGATACCGGGGAGTCCGGGAGTGAGTCCCTGCATACCACGGATGAAATCACGCACCTCGATCTCCGACTGCGGTTTCCACGACTGGAAGCGCATGTGTTCGAGGTCGCCGCGGTACGCCGCGATGGCGGTACTGTCGGCCAGGCGCAGGGGACGGATGAGGAGTCGGGATGAGACGATGTTGTTTTGCATGGCTCTCCTAAGGGACTTGCCGAAGTTTAACAAATATTAATTTCATCCCAATAGGGCAAATACGTACTATTCTTCGGTCTACAGCGTTTCCGCGGCGGTGCAGACGGCAGTTCAGGATAACAGGGTTCACCTTTTCAATCCGATTCGCCTCATTTTCCCGTCCCCGCCTCGTGCGCCTGTTTTCGCAGCGCACACCTCGTTTCCCGAAGTATTCATAGAGCAGGAGAAATCATGGTCCGTCCCGTACTCACATTTATTCTGGTGCTGGTGTTTGCCGTCAGTGCAGGTGCCCAGAACCCGGGAGAGGGCGAATTCACGCTTGAACGTTTCTCGCCTGAAAAACTGGTTCTCAACAATTCCGCGGGGAGCAGCCGCTTCGAGCTGTCTCACCGTCATATCCTGGTTCAGTTCAATGCTGACGTTCCAGAAGAACAGCAGCGCAACGTATTGCAGGAAGAGGCTGTGCCGGGCAGCGATGAGAACATGTTCCTGGCGTCGCCGCGGGTCGTGATCGCCGTCCTAGCCGATGGCACATCAGAGCAGGAGCTGCTCGATGTGCTGCAGCGGCTCAGTGCCCGGCCCGAAGTGCGCGTGGTGAATCCTTTCCTTCGCTACCTCGATGATGGCATCGAGCTTGGCATACAGGATCGATTTCATGTTCGCCTCCGCAGTGGAATGAATCGTGCCGCACTTGAGGCCTATGCAGCACAGTACGGTGTGACGGTCATCGAAGCGAACCGCTATGACCCGAATATCTTCGTGCTCAGTGCGGACAAGCATGCCGCGGGCAACGCATTCGAACTGGCCGTGCAATTTCAGAAGAGCGGAAATTTCGCATGGGCGGAGCCCGATTTCGTGCGCCTGCTTGAACGCATGAGTACCAACGACCCTTACATGCCGTATCAGTGGGCGATCAATAACGATGGATCGTCAATTCAGTACAACGGTACGCCGGGCGCGGACATGGATGTGCTCGCCGCATGGGGACTGACCACCGGGTCCTCTTCAGTCAAAGTCGCCATCATCGATGAAGGCGTCGATCTCTCGCATCCCGATCTCGTGGCAAACCTGAATCCCGGGTATGATGCCATGGGACTCGGAAGCAATGGCGGACCGCAGAACGACGACGCGCACGGGACGAACTGTGCGGGTATCGTTGCCGCTGTCGCGAACAATAATATCGGTATCGCCGGGGTTGCCTACGACTGCCGCATCGTTCCCGTCCGCATTGCCTACGGTGTCGGTTCTTACTGGGCGACTTCCGACGCCATCCTCGCTGACGGTATCAACTGGGCGTGGAGTAACGGCGGCGCGGATGTGCTGAGCAACTCCTGGGGTGGCGGATCCCCGTCTCTGCTGATCAACAATGCCATCGACAATGCGATAACAATGGGTCGCGCGGGCAAGGGATCGACTGTTCTCTTCTCGGCGGGCAATGGCAATGGCTCGGTCAAGTATCCGGCCAACTACAATCAGACCATTGCGGTGGCCGCAATGAGCATGTGTGATGAACGGAAGTCCCCTTCGAGCTGCGACGGCGAATACTGGTGGGGCAGCGACTACGGTACGAACGTCGACGTTGCCGCACCGGGTGTCAAAATTTATTCGACAGACATCAGCGGCAGCGCGGGATACAGCAGCGGCGACTACTACCCGACCTTCAATGGAACGTCGAGTGCCTGTCCCAACGCAGCCGCAGTCATGGCACTGATCTACTCTGTCAATTCCTCGCTTACACATCAGCAGGCGCGAGATATTCTCGAGCAAACGACGGAGAAAGTCGGTGGGTACACCTACAACAGCAATGTAACCGGGCAGCCGAACGGAACCTGGTCAAACGAACTCGGCTATGGACGTGTCAACGCATACAATGCGGTCAAGCAGGCCAGCATTTCCATCTGTCTGACCGAAACCATTCCTCCGACGATTACGGCGCCACCGGATCTCATCCTCTCCGCCGATCCCGGGCAGTGCTCGCGTGACGGAGCAGGCGTGATGCTTGGAACGCCGACGGTCGACGACAACTGTCCCCACACCCTCGTCGTCACCAACAATGCCCCCGCAAGCTACCCGGTCGGCGTCACCACCGTGACGTGGACGGTGACTGACGGCGCAGGGAACAGCAGCACGGCCGTGCAGAAGGTGACCATACAGGACCAGCAGCCGCCGGTCATCGCTCTCTGTGCTGCGGATGTCGAGGTGGAAGGCGACGCACAGGACGAAGCGATTCTGCCCGATCTGCGTGCGCAGGTGCAGGCGAGCGACAACTGCTCCGCGTCCCTTCAGATCGCGCAGCTGCCGGCTCCCAATACCGTACTTGGTGCGGGCGCCCATACCATAACCTTCGCTGTGACCGATGGTGCGGGTAATCAGAACACCTGCACCTCGCGCTACACTGTTGTGCGCCGCGTCGAAATCGATCCGGAATCACAGTCCGTCGTCGCAGCAAGCGCCTGCAAATACCCGGTGCTTGTCACACGCGCGGTGCATATCAACAACAGCGGCGGCAATTTCGGAAGCGGGGTGATGATGTGGACAGCAACGACCACTGCCGCCGAAATCACATTGATTACCAGCAGCGGCAGCGAAGGTGATGCATTGCAGTTCACCATCGACGGACGGCGCCTGCCGTATGGTACGCATACGAGGACGATTACCATCAACGCCTACAACAGCGTGACCATGACACCGGCCAGCAACGCACCGTACACACTGACTGTCGTTATTGACAATCAGCCGGGCGGCAACGTGACCGTGACGCAGGCAGTGGGCAGCAGCTGGACACCCTTCCTCAACAGCAGCGGTCAGAAAGTCGCGGAAGTCAAGAGCAACAGCGGCCCGATTTCCAGCTTTACTGTAACAGTGCAGCCCTGTTCGCTGCCGTACGGACTCAGCCGCGTTCGCTACGTACGCCGCAGCTTCACCCTCTCCAGCAGTGCCTCCAGCCTCGACGTCGACATTCGCCTGTATTACACGAATACGGAAGCAATGCCGATGGTCTCCCAGCCCGCGGCCCTGACGGTGTACAATCGTCCGTACAATGTCTGGACCAGCCTTGGCGGTACCTCCTATCCCCTCGCCAACATGGTTGAACTGCAGGGACTGACAAGTCTGACCGGCCCCTTTGCACTGGCGCATCCCTGGGTTCCGAAATTCCCGGGAGACGATGTGCAGGCAGGTTCCATGCTGCTGGCGCAGAATTATCCCAATCCCTTCAATCCCACGACCACAGTACGTTTCTCACTCGAGCAGACCCAGCATGTACGCCTGACGGTGTATGATATGTTCGGACGGGAAGTGACTGTCCTTGCAGAGGGAAGCTACGAGCAGGGAACACATGAGGTCGTCTTCGATGCCGCGGGACTGCCGACCGGCACCTACTTCTACATGCTTGAAGGCGCGCATGCAATGTTGCAGCGCAGCATGACCTTCATGAAGTAGAGCGATCCGCATTTGTACAAAAGCCCCTCCACATCAATCGGTGTGGAGGGGCTTTCGTGTTTTCATGCAAGGCTGCGGATCAGCCGTCAAATCGCCACCAGAGTCCGACATACGGGAGAACGAGCCCACCAATACCCTTGGGTGAAAAATACAGCAGGCCAAGCTTCAGCCGGAAGACTTCCCAACCCCACATCACGCCGCCTCCGACACGGAGTCCCTCAAAATCGATGTCGTATCCTGCCTCACCGACGAACTTGGTCTTCTGCGAAAGACTGTGTTCGACTCCGGCAGAGACTGATGTACCGCTTGTGCTGGCAGTGGCTTCCACCTCATCGACACCGACATCCGCTTCGAAATACGAATAGTTGGCACCCAGGTGCAGACGTGTCTTCTGTCCGACAGGCATCGTATAGACGATATAGGGTGAAAGTGACGTCAGGGAGACATCATTGTCTCCCGAGAGCAGGTTCAGGTTGAAATACTGAACACCGAGACCGGCAGCAAAGGCCTCCCGTTCGGTATCGACGAAGGAGACTTTCACATCGGCATTGTAAACCTGGAAAAGAAACAGGAGCAGGTTCGTGCCGAGCTGCACGTTCTCGCTGATGCCATATTCAACCGGACCGATACCTATGGAAAATTCACCGGCATGCAATGTGTTTCCGGTAGGCATGCTCAGGTTATTTGTGATGGGCCTGCCAGCAAAACCTTCCTGCTGGCTGTATGCCGACGTCGCGGCGAAAACAAGGAGAAAAACAATGGTATATACAGATCTCATCAAGGACCTCCATGTGATGGTGAGCGCGAAAAATCATACGTATTGGCGCAAATGACTGGTCGCAAGATAAAAAAATTTTGCTCGCTTGCTCAAACTTCGTTATCAGATTTTTAGCGAAATATCTGCTTTGCAGCTACTGTATCGTTTCCAGAAGAATTTGGGAAATATACAGTTTCTGCATAATCCGATTCGACGTGGAGAAATATGCAGTTTCTGCATAATCACCGGGGCGTCATTGAATTATGCAGTTTTTGCATAATTCCTGCTGTGGGGGTGGACAGAAATGAAACAGTTGCGGGGTTTTCCCGTAGGCTGTAGGCTGGAGAATCATCTTTTCCGTCCTCAGGGTGGGACGCCGGATATGATCGGCGCGCCCGGATTTGACATTCCCATCTGTCTTGTGGATATTTTTCATCTACCCTCACAGAATATGGAGGTACGGTATGCATCGTTTACTGCACAGGATGGGCATCGTGCTTTTCCTGTCGTTACTGCTTGTTTCATGTGCCAGGAAAGAGGAACCTTTGATTCCACGCGCAGATCTTTTTGGTAATCCCGATCGGGCGTCCCTGCAGATCAGTCCTGACGGAAAATTCATCAGTTATCTCGCACCGGTCGACGGTGTGCTCAATGTCTGGGTGGCCCCGGCGGCCGAGCCGGGCAATGCGAAATCGGTGACAAATGACAAGAACCGCGGCATCCGGCAGTATTTCTGGTCGTACGAACCCGGCCAGCTGCTGTATCTGCAGGACGAAGGGGGGGATGAGAACTGGATGCTTCACAGCGTCAATGTGGAGTCTGGCAGCGACCAGAACCTGACGCCATTTGAGGAAATTCTGGATGCGGATGGCAATCCCATCATGCTCCCGAGCGGGAAGAAAATGCGTCCCCGCGTGCAGGTCGAGCAGGTCAGTCCCGACACGCCGCAGGAGATACTCGTCGGACTCAACAAACGCGATCCGCAGTTCTTCGATATCTACCGGCTCAATATACTCACCGGCGAAATGGAGATGATTCAGAAAAACGAACAGTTCGCCGGTTTCGTGACGGATGATACTTATGCCGTGCGTTTTGCGACACGCGTTACGCCCGAGGGCGGCAGCCAGTATTTCACGCCCGACGGCCGAGGCGGCTGGGAACTGTACATGACCATCTCCGCAGAAGATCTGATGACCACGTCGATCATGGGCTTCGACCGCGACGGCAGCACGTTGTACATGCGTGACAGCAGAAACCGCAACACCGCTGCGCTGGTCGCGATCAACATGCAGACGGAAGAACAAACCGTGCTGGAGGAAAACGACAAGGCGGATATTTCCGGCATCATGGCGGATCCGGCCACGGGGCGCGTGCAGGCGGTTTCGACGAACTACGAACGCGTCGCGTGGGATATTCTTGACGGAGCAATCGCGGACGATATCGAGTATCTCGAATCGGTGGTGGACGGTGACCTGTCCGTCACAGCGCGGACGCTCGACGACAGCAAGTGGACGGTGGCGTATGTGAAAGACAACGGTCCCGTACGCTACTATCTCTATGACCGAAAGGCCGGGAAAGCGGAATTCCTCTTCACCAACCGCAGTTCCCTCGAGCAGTACACGCTGGCGAGCATGACGCCGGTGGTCATAACGGCACGCGACGGACTCGATCTCGTCAGCTACCTCACCCTGCCTGTGGCCTCCGATGAAGACAGGGACGGTCGTCCCGACGAAGCCCTGCCCATGGTGCTGCTCGTGCATGGTGGACCCTGGGCGCGTGACAGCTGGGGCTACCATCCCATGCATCAGTGGCTTGCCAACCGGGGGTATGCGGTGCTCAGCGTGAATTTCCGTGGCTCGACAGGCTTCGGGAAGAAATTCATCAATGCGGCCAACCTTGAATGGGCGGGTGCGATGCACGACGATCTTCTCGATGCCGTGAACTGGGCGGTGGATGAAGGCGTCGCCGTCAGAGAAAAGGTCGGCATCATGGGAGGCAGCTACGGCGGTTATGCCACGCTGGTCGGGCTCACCTTCACACCCGATGAATTCGCCTGTGGCGTGGATATCGTGGGTCCTTCAAACCTCAACACGCTGCTGGCGAGCATCCCGCCGTACTGGAAACCGACACTCGATCTGTTTTCCACCCGCGTCGGCGATCCCCGCACGGAAGAAGGAAAAGCGCTGCTCGAAGAGCGCTCCCCGCTCAACCATGTCGACCAGATCAGCAAACCGTTACTTATCGGACAGGGCGCCAACGATCCACGCGTAAAGCAGGCCGAGGCGGATCAGATCGTGAAGGCCATGCAGGAGAAGAATATCCCTGTCACCTATGTGCTGTATCCGGATGAGGGACATGGTTTCGCCCGTCCGGAAAACCGGCTCTCGTTCTATGCCGTCTCCGAGATCTTCCTCGCACAGCATCTCGGTGGTCGCACCGAACCCATCGGCAGCGACTTCGAGAATTCAAGCATCGAGGTACCCGAAGGCGCCGCTAACATTCCAGGACTCAGCGAAGCGCTGAAGAGCAACGAGTAGCAACCGTTGCGTTCGGGGAAAGAATGGCCCGGTCTCCTGCAAGCAGGGGACCGGGTGTTTTATACTTCGCAGCACGATGTGGCCAGCACGGGGCGAAGCATCTGAAGGATTCTGATTGAAGTTGCTGGCTGCGGGGATTATTTTCCAGCTTGTGTGTCTTTAGTGTATCGAACGGCACGGGAACTGCTTCTTGCAGGCGTCTGGAGCACCAGGTACCCGGCAGGTGGATGCGCACCACCATCCCGTGCATACTCATGAGTGGAGGATTGCATGCATTTGCGTTTCTTGTTTATCACCCTGGGGATGATAGGGATCATGTTCGCCTCGACGGTCCGTGCGCAATCATGGGACACTATTCCGCCTCCAACTGGTGGGCTCGTACGCGCGCATGCTCGCTCGGGCACGACCCATTATGCGGTTGTCGAGGGCCAGAGCCGCGATCCGGAAGGCCTTACCAGACCTCAGCTATTTCATTCGCTGGACGATGGTGACAGCTGGATGCCTCTGGAATGGCCGGCTGGTGTGAGTACACAACGTTACCGTATGGCGATTGATGGCGCGAATTGCGTGTATTACATGAGCGATTACGCGCTGTTTCGCACAACCGACAGCGGGACGACATGGAATAGAATCGACAGTACGGCAGTCACGGATGGAGCGCTGTTCGAGATTGCAACCGACAGTGCGGGACGGCTTTACGTTGCAACGGAATATCATGGCCTGCTTCTTACGACGGACCGTGGAGACACATGGCAATCCTGCACGATACCATTTCACCCTGAACTCAACGCAGTCGCAAAGCTCTCTTGCATTGATGAGGACTTGTACCTCTGGTGGGATAATTCCGCAGGGATCGATACGCTCTTGCGCAGCACGGATCACGGGAGTACCTGGGAGGTGTTCTGCAGCGAAGTGGAGCCGATAGGTGTGGTTGATGGTGGAAACAACAGCATACTCATCAGCGGGACGACGCGGGTTGGACTTGCCTTTCCGTTCTGCATTCTGCGGACGACAACAGCAGGGCAGCAGTGGGATACTCTGTATACCCGGGAAATTTATCCCGGGGGTTATCAGTACACGGTGAGAGAGAGCAGGTTCATTCGGTCGGACAGCGGCGTGATCGCCCACGCCATCATGACACCGGACAATGATCAGATCCTGCTTCTTACATCAGATCGTGGCTCGTCATGGACTGAAATCCCATCCTCCGATGTGACGATTACATCCATGATAGCATTTAATGCCCGGGGACATTTCACCTGCTTTGGTGCCGGGTTCGGGATGCTCCGCTATCGAAGTTTCAGTTCAGATGCGGAGCGAACGGGATTCACACCCCTCCCGGTTGACTATCCCCTCACCATTGCTGATGATGGGACCGTCTTCGCAGTTTCAGGCGATGAGACATCTTCCAGGCTATATGAATGGGATGGTCAGGAAGCGCAGTGGGAGATGTTCGAAGGACCATCAATTCGGTGGACATTTACCCAGGTGCCCGAGATGAAGGCTGTCTTCCTGGCTCCTCCCGATACGGTTTTCGCTACGATCAACGGCATGAATGCACTGGGACGCACGACGGATCGCGGTCGCCACTGGACACTGGTGAACCCATCACGATTGATCACCTACGCGAACACCAGCGAACAAAGCGGTCGATGGCTGGGTAGATCCCTGGATTCCCTGTTCTTATCAAAAGACAACGGCAGGAACTGGGAGGTAGACGAAATCCCGGGATTCGTACCGATTCCCGGAGCAATTGCGGAAGTTGAGGGTACTGTTCTGCTTGTACGTCAAAATGATCTCTGGCGGAAAGCAGGGAAAGATTCGTCGTGGATTTCACGTGAAGCTCCCTGGGGTATCGGCCGCCTGTTTACGGGGCGGGGTCCCATGTTGTATGCCCGAAAGGAGAGATCCGATGTCATCGCACGCACGTCGAATCGAGGAGACAGCTGGGAATTTCCTGGTGACGGATACGGTGCCGCGGATGACCTTCTCATGATCGGGGAAGACACACTAATCGTACTCGATATGAGCCGCGGACTGGCGCTGAGTTCTGATCGCGGAGACAGCTGGACCCTGCGCGATCTCCCGGATATGGAGCCTCGTACCATTGCGGTCAACGACGGAGATCTCTACATCGGAACCCAGCGACTCGGGATACTGAAGACGCGGCTCGATGCCATGCTGGCGTTCCTTTACCCGATTTTCCCGGAAGACAATGCAACCTGTGTGCCTGATACGGTGACGCTGCAGTGGTCCGCCTCTTCACTGCCCGGACCTTTCCACGTCCGTTGCGGAACCGTGGAATCGCTGCATCCCATGTACCTCGTCCTGGATACGCTCGTGTATGACACCGCGATCGGAGTTGGAACCCTGTCCCCATTCACAACATACTATTGGGCCGTCTCCCACGCTGAAGAAGAAAACAGCACGCGGAGCTCAACGACCGCCCGCTTCACCACCACGCCGCTTCCTCAGACCCGGGTGTGGACTCCACGGCAAAACGATTCCTGCCTCACTCCGGATGTAGAAGTCACGTGGGACGCAGAGCCCTGCGTGCAATATGCCGAAATTGAGCTTTCCCGGGACACATCTTTCCTGTCGCCCGTTGTGACGCAGCGTGTTGAGGGTGAGACCTCGTTCAGCGCGGTATCCCTGGAGTACGGAAGGAAGTACTGGCTTCGTGTGCGCTCTGTCTCTGCTGCGGGGGCCGGACCGTGGTCGCCTGTGGTATCGTTTCGGACGGTGGATGAATTCGTTGCCGCGCCACTGCAGAGTGAACCCCCGGACCAGGCAACACTCATCTATGCGGATGCTCCATCCATTCGATGGTACAGGCCTGATTGCGTGAACCTCTCGCAATTACAGGTATCACGCGATACTGCATTTAATAACGAAATCATCATCGATGCACAGAGAGGAAACGCATCCACCTACATCAATATTGCTGGAAGTATGTGGACGAGGGGCAGGTACTACTGGCGCGTGCGCGCCCTGCGCGATACCGTACCCGGCCCATGGTCCCCGGTATGGTCATTTACTCTCGATCGTCCCCTTGCCGCCGGTAACCTGCCTCAGTCGGTTACGCTTCGCATCACGGATGTTTTCCCTGTGCCGGTAATCTCGTCTGCAAACATGCTTACCGTACAATACCAGCAGTTCTCACAGGCTGAGGCAACCATTGTCCTCTGCGATATTCTTGGGCGGCCCCGTCGCAGCACTTCCAGCGCCGCCTCCACTTCCGGTGTGCAGAGCGGGCAGCTGGACATCTCCAGCCTCCCGGCAGGACAGTATTTCCTCATCCTCCGCAGCGGCGCGCAGTGCGACTGGCGTCCCATCACCATCGTGCGATGATCCGGGGCAGCCTCGAGGCGCATTGGTATCCAAATAATAACAGACGCCTCTCCTGCGGGGAAGGAGAGGCGTTCTCAGTGCGCCCAACGGGATTCGAACCCGTGTTTTCAGCGTGAAAGGCTGACGACCTAGGCCTCTAGTCGATGGGCGCAAAGTCTACTAATATACGACGCTTTCGCGTCGAAAGTCAAGATATTTTACCGAACATGCTCTGGAAGCGCAGGCGCCAGACCATCGTGACGGCTTCGCGAACGATCTTTTTGGACATCTTCGAGATACCGACGCGGCGATCCATGAAGATGATGGGGATTTCGTGAATGCGGAAGCCTTTTTTCCAGGCTTTGAAGCTCATTTCGATCTGGAAGCTGTAGCCGTTGCTGCGCACCTGGTCGAGGTCAATGGCTTTCAGCACTTCGATGCGGAAGCATTTGAAGCCGCCGGTCGCATCGCGCACGGGGAGACCGGTGACGATGCGTGTGTACTGGTTGGCGAAATAGCTGAGCAGCAGGCGCTTCATCGGCCAGTTCACCACATTCACTCCTTCGATGTAACGGGAGCCGAGGACGAGGTCGAATTCCTCTATCGCTTCGAGAAAACGCGGAAGGGTACTCGGATCGTGCGAAAAATCGGCATCCATCTCAAAGACGTAATCATATCCCTGCGCGATGGCATACTTGAAACCGGCGACGTAGGCGGTGCCCAGGCCCATTTTCTTTTCGCGCTCGAGCAGATGGATGCGGTCATTGCCTTCCATCATCCCGCGTACCTTGCCGGCGGTGCCGTCAGGGGAATTATCATCGACGACCAATACTTCAAGCCGGTCATCCCGCGAAAGGATGTCCGGCACGATGTTCTGGATGTTCTCCAGCTCGTTGTAAGTCGGTATGATGATCAGTGCGCGCTTCATAATGGCGATGCACTTCCCCGCGGGAAGTAAAAAGATTACGAAATATCAGAAGATTTCAGCAGAAGTCAAAGCAGGAAGGGCAGATACGCCATTTTCGCCCAGCGCAGGCGAGGCAGGAAAATGCATGGCCGGTAACCACCCGTAGAGTGTGTTTTGTATATTTCTGCTATACCTGTAGGCAACGTATTACCCGTCATCATATATGTGAGCACGATGAAGAAGTTTTTGATTGTTCCGCTGTTTTTCCTTCTGCTGGCGCCGCTTGCCGCCCAGCAGGCCGATCATGTCGTCATCAGTGAGTTCGCCACCCGCGGTGCCGCGGGCAACCAGGCAGGCGAATTCGTTGAACTGTACAATCCCGGCAGCGGGGATGTGGACATCTCCGGCTGGGAACTGCAGTACCGCTCCGCCAGCGGATCGTCGTATTTCGCCCTCGTCAGCATTCCCGAAGGAAGCGTCATGCGAGGGAAGTCGTTTTTCCTGATCACCGGCAGCAGCTGGGCCGAGAGTCCTGCTGCGGACGTACAATGGTCCTCTTCCGGTATGGCCGACAATGGCAATATCCGTATCGTTGACGATGCCGGAAAGGAAGTGGACCGTGTCGGCTACGGAAGCGGGAATGACCCGGAAGGATCCGGAGCGCCGAATCACGGCGAGAGCGCAAACGGGAACAGCGTTGAGCGCAAGGCCTCTTCTACATCCACCGCCTCCGATCTCGCGGCCGGCGGCAGTGAGGAATTCGCCGGAAACGGGTGGGACAGTGACGACAATGCGCAGGACTTCATCGTGCAGTCCAACGGACGCAACCCGCAAAACAGCGCGAGCGCACAGGAACCACCTTCGGCCGACGGTTCGGGCAGTGCGGAAATTTCTCCCACCGAGACCGATGCGGCTGAGGATTTCACCGCAACGATTACCTTCCGTCCCTCACCCGACTACAGCATCTCAGGCATGAAAATCGTCATTCCTGTTGGAATGCTGTGGACGGGAGATCCTGCCGATGTGCAAACCGATACACGGCTGCAGGCTGAAATCGCGGCCACGGGGGATACGGTGTATCTCACACGGCTGTCCTTCGCTGAAGAGGAAGCGGAGATCACCATCAGCAATATCACGGCCGCTTCAACGACGGGGAATTACCCCTTCACCATCCTGACCTTCGGCAGCGAACAGTATCTGCCCATTCAGAATCCGCCGACGGTTTTTGTGGCCGGGGGACCCATTCCCATTGCGGAAGCGCGTGAAAACAACGCCAGCGGCGTTCCTGTCAAGCTGGGTGAAATCGTTACGGTCAATGGACTCGTTACCGTAGCGGATCAGTTTGGCGCACCTGCCTACGTACAGGATCACACCGGCGGAATCGCGGTGTATGATTTCAATTTCACCGAGGCCGTCAGTATCGGTGACGAGGTAACTATCACCGGCACCATCACGCACTATAATGGACTGACGGAGATGGAGAACGTCACCCTCGATGCCAAACCTTCCACCGGCAACGCCATCATTCCACTGGAAGTCTCCATCGCAGATATTCTCGGTGACGGACAGAACGGAAATGAGCAGTATGAATCGCGCCTCCTCCGCATCAACGGGGTGACGGTGAATACGCAGGCATGGACGGTGAGCGGCTCGGGCGTGAATTACACGCTGTCGGATGGCACGAAGGAATTGGATGTGCGTATCGACAACGATGTGCCGTTTGCGGGACAGCCGGCGCCGGGCGGCAGCTTCGATATCGTGGGTGTGCTGAGCCAGTATCAGCGCAACAGTCCCTACGTCGGCGGCTATCAGCTCATGCCGCGTATCAGCAGCGATATTATTGCATCAGGTCCGCGCCTGCTGACCACACCCATGCATGAGCGTCCCACAGAAACCGATGCCGTGACCATCAGCTGGACGGTCTCGCCTGACGCCACGGCACATCTTCGCTATGGTCTCACTGATGCCTACGAACTCGGCTATGCCGCGGGCAGCGGTACTCCCGCCGCAGAGCAGGAGGTGCGCATCACAGGACTCGACCCCGCAACCATCTATAAAGTGCAGCCTTTTTCCGTCGCCGGCAGCGACACCAGTTTCGCGCAGCCGATGTACGTCAGCACGCGCAGTTTGACTTCCACCGGTACCATCAATGCGTATTTCAACCAGGACGTCAACAACGATATAGCTGGTGCGGAGCCTGCGGCAGGAGACGTGAAACTGGAGAATCTCCTCATGGATCGCATCGATGCCGCGCAGTACAGCATCGACCTGTGCTTTTACTCCCTCAGTGGCATGGTCGGCGATGATATCGCCGATCGTCTGCTCGCAGCGAAGGATCGCGGTGTCAGCATCCGCGCCATTTTTGAGACGGACAACGCGAACACCAACGCGATTCGCACCGTCCGCAACAACCTGCCTGCCATCGTCGATAATTTCGACCGCGCCAATGCGGGTGCCGGACTGATGCACAACAAGTTCGTCGTCATCGACGGGCGGGATCGCAGCAGCGATACCGATGACTGGGTGATGATGGGCTCGTGGAACCCGACCGATCCCGGAACGGACAATGACGCGCAGAACGTGCTGGCGATACAGGACCAGGCGCTTGCCGGGGCCTACACCCGCGAGTTCGAGGAAATGTGGGGATCTGATACCGAGACGCCCAACAGTACGCTCTCACGCTTCGGCGCACGCAAGCTCGACAACACGCCGCATGTGTTCTCCATCGGCGACGACGATATCCCTGTGGATCTGTATTTCAGTCCCAGTGACCAGACCACGCGCATCATCCTCCGGGAAATCGAGCGCGCAAAACAATCGCTGTATTTCGCGACACTCACATTCACGCGCGACGATCTGGCACGCGCGCTGGTCGATCAGCATGATGCCGGACTTTCAGTGCGCGGAATCATGGACAACAATTCCGACCAGGGAAACGAATTTTCCTACCTGCAGAGCAGTGGGGTGGACGTGTTCCTGAAAAAAGGGCTGTCCGGCCTGCTGCATCACAAGTATCTGCTCGTGGATGCGGACGGCGGTGATGATCCCGGTATCGTGACGGGCTCGCACAACTGGTCGAACTCTGCTGAATTCTCGAACAATGAAAACACCATCGTTTTGCATGACCGCTCGCTGGCCGAGCAATATCTGCAGGAATGGTACACGCGGTATCGCGATGCCGGCGGCAGCGCGATCATCGTCCTGGATGTCGACGGCGCGAATGTCGTGCCCGAGGGCTTTACCGCCACGCTGTATCCGCAGCCGGTCACACAGGGCGCGCAGGCAGCCGTGCGAACCGATGGCTTCTCATCAGTTGAGGAAATCCGTCTGTTCGATATGCTGGGACGTGAGCTGTATCGCCGCGCAGCCGTGACGGATGCATTCCGGTCAGGAAACTTTCTTCTCCCGACCGCGCAGCTTCGTCCGGGCAGCTACATGTTGCTTCTTACGACGCGTGACCGGCAGCAGCATGCGCTGCGCTTCATTGTCGTCCCGAACTGACGGTTAAACATTGTCACGCTGCGGCCGGTGCATTCGTACCGGCCGTACGCATTTATCCCCTTTATGCGGGATACGGCGAGGAACAAATCCGATTTGGCTGAGTAGCAAAACTCAGTACGCCCGTTACCAATCTACAAGTCTGGAGAATTCTCATGCTGCTCGGCATTCGGCTCGTCTTCCTGTTTCTGATCACTGCGCCGGTCATGTTTCTCTCCTCCCAGTTCGTCGACGGAAACAACACGGCATCATACGCGAGGTATTTCATGTCTGAAGACTATTCCGAACAGTGGAAAGCGGTCGATAAGGCACTGGATGAAGGACTCCCCAAAACCGCCCTCGAACTGGTCGAGGCGATTTACACACGCGCAAAAACCGAAGACAATCAACCGCAACTGGTACGGGCGATCACGTATCGCGTCGCGCTGCGTGCTGTCATCAATGAGGAAGAGGAAGTCGTACTGGTGCGCGACCTGGAGAAGGAGCTTGAAGCCAGCAGCGAGTCGACCAGATCCATCCTTACCTCGATGCTCGCGGACATGTACTGGAATTACTACCAGGCCAACCGCTGGCGGATCAATGATCGCACACAGGTGGAAGACGCCCCGGAAGATGATTTCCGCAGCTGGGATGCCACGGTGTTCTTCGACACCACGGCCACACTGTACAGGCGTTCGCTTGCAGGCGCGGCTGAACTGCAGAAATTGCCGGTGAAGGACTGGCAGGAAATCCTCTATGGCGGAAATCTGAGCGGCAAGTATCGTCCTACCATGTACGATGTACTCGCCCATCGTGCGCTCGAATTTTTTGAGAATGACGAAGTGGATCTGCCCTCACCGCAGCAGGACTTCGAAGTGACAGACCTGCAAATGCTTGCCCCGGTCACAGTATTCATGCGCACGGAAATCACTTCCCCCAACCCGGCCAATCCACGCTACCAGGCACTGCGGCTGTATCAGCAGCTCCTGCGTTTTCATGCAGGACGCAACGATGCGACGGCGCTGGTGGATCTCGATCTCCTGCGTCTCGATTTTGCGCAGCGCATTACCTGGCATGAAGACAAGGACACGACCTACTACCAGGCTGTCCTGGCTCTGCATGACTCCTACAGGAATGAACCCATCTCCACGCAGGCCGGATACTATCTCGCTCGCTACCAGCATGAGCTCGGAAACTATCCGGCAGCCCTCGAGCGCTGCCGGACCGAGGATGCGCGCTTCCCCGACTCGCGCGGTGCGATCAACTGCCGCGCACTCGAGAGTGGCATTCTGCAGAAAGAAGTGCAGCTGACGGTGGAAGAAAGCATGAAACCTGACGCTCCCATTCTCCTGAGCGTCGGATGGCGCAATGTGAAGACGGTGTATTTCCGCGTGGTTGCGCTGCCTTCGCTTGATCGGCTTGCCCCACGACAGAATTATCGCGACCGCGATGAATGGCTCTCTGAATTGATCAATCGCAAGGCGGTCCATGCATGGACGCAGCAGCTGCCGGACAAAGGTGATTACAAACTGCATCGAAGCGATCTGCGGGCACCGGCGCTTCCCTTGGGGAATTACATGATTCTCATGAGTGCCGACAGGAAGTTCTCGCTGGATGAGAATGCCATCGCCTATGCAAATTTCCAGGTCACGCGACTCAGTCTGCAGAGCTTTCAGGAAGGACGGGGTGATCACTTTTTCTGGGTGATGGACGCCGTTGATGGACATCCCATCAAGGATGCGCGCGTGGAGATGTACACGCGTAAATGGCGTTCGTCGCAGAACAGTCACGAACTGGTACTCGAAGGCAGCAGGGCGACCGACGGCAACGGCAAGTTCGTACTCAATGCCGGTCGTCACCGCGACGGCGTGATGTTTCGCGTAATGGCGGGGAAAGACACCCTGACCATCGGCGAAAGTTTTTACGCCTGGCGATCCGGGCAGTCCAACACGCAGCGACGCACGCTGTTCTTTACCGACAGGGCCATTTACCGGCCGGGACAAACGGTGCATGTCAAAGGAATCGTGCTGGAAGGGAATCCTTCAAAGGCGGATTTCAAGGTTGTGCCGGATGTGACGAGCACGGTGGTGTTCTACGACGTCAATCACCAGAAAATTCATGAGATGGAGCTGCGTACAAACAGCTACGGTTCATTCAACACTACCTTCACCGTGCCCTCAGGCGTTCTCACAGGGATGATGCGCATCCAGAATAACTGGGGCTCCGCCGGTGTGCGTGTCGAAGAGTACAAACGGCCGAAGTTCGAGGCGGAGTTCGAACCGGTCAAAGGGAACTACGGCCTCAACGACATCGTGAAAGTCAGCGGCATCGCAAAGGCCTACGCCGGCTCGAATATCGACGGCGCCGATGTGTCGTGGCGTGTTGTACGGAAAACGCGCTATCCTTACTGGTACTGGTGGTGGCGTCCCATGCCACGCGGCGAGGACAGGGAGATCGCGCATGGCCGCGGGAAGACCGATGGTGATGGGCGCTTCACACTCGAGTTTGAAGCCATCCCGGACAAAAGCATCGATCGCTCGACGCTTCCGGTGTTTACCTATGAAATTACCGCCGACGTCATCGATATCAACGGTGAAACACACAGCGCATCCACAAACGTGAGCGCAGGGTATACGTCCATCGAACTCTCGCTCAGTGTCCCTTCCGTGATCGAACGCAGCGACGAGCAGACGCTGATGTTCCACGCACGCAATCTCGATGGACAGCCGGTTGCCGCGGACGGCACGGTCGTGCTGGAGAAACTCGAAACCCCTGACCGCATTCTCCGCAGTCGCTACCTTCCGGAGCCGGATACCTGGGTGCTCTCTGAGCAGGAGTTCCGCCGGGATTTCCCGCATGATATTTACCGCAATGAGAACGTGCCCGCGACCTGGGACGTCGAACGGCAGGTGATGGGTCACAATCTGCACATGGGAGAGGAAGGTGTCGACTCTCTTCGTCTTGCGGACCTCAATCCGGGCAGCTACCGTTTGACGTATTCCGTCAAGGATCCGTCCGGCGAAGACCTTACGCTGCTTCGCACGTTTACCGTGTTTGAAGAAGGTGCGGCACTTCCCGTTCCCACGGCAGAGTTCTTCGTTGCGCAGAAAACCACGGCGGAGCCGGGTGAGACGGCACGCTTCCTCTTTGGCAGCGGTTTCGATCGCGTGCACGCGCTGTACCGTGTCGACTTCCACGGAGAGACGCAGCGGGAGGAATGGCAAACGCTCAGCAGCGGTGCGAGGCCATATGAACTCGCCGTTGAGGAGAAACACCGCGGCGGCTTCTCTGCGAATGTCAGCTTCGTGCGTGACTACCGTCTTTATCAGCGCAGTGTCTCGATTCACGTGCCCTGGAGCAACAAACAGCTCTCCGTTGAGACCACGACGTTCCGGGACAAACTGCGTCCCGGACAGAAGGAGGAATGGAAGATCACAATCAAGGGTCCCGCTCGTGATCGCGTTGCGGCGGAACTCCTCGCCTCGATGTATGATGCCTCACTCGATGCAATCTACACGACTTCCTGGCCACGCTTCAGCTGGCCTTCGTACGCGCGCTACCTCAACATGGGTGCGCACAGCTTCGGCGGCGTCTCCGCGCAGCTGTACATCGATGACTGGAATACCGGCTATTCGTACTACTCACAGTCCTACGACAGACTGAATCTCTTCCTGCTCGGACAGGGGGGCCGCTATTACGGGCGGCACATGTACAAGTCGCAGCAGGCAATGGGCATGGGTTTTGGTTCAGGAGTGCAGGAAGATGCCATGGCGATGCGGGCTGCACCTGCAGCCGCCGAGATGGAGGCCGATGGTCTTGCGATGGGCAACCGGGCCGAGAAAAAGGAAATGGTGCTCGACGAGGAAATGCGTGACAAGGACGATGCGGGCGATCAGGGGGCCACGCAGGACGGCGCGCTCGACATGGTCAAGGCGCGTACGAATTTCAACGAAACCGCGTTTTTCTATCCCGACCTGATGACGGATGAAGATGGCAACGTGGTGCTTCGCTTTACCGTGCCGGAAGCCCTGACGCGGTGGAAGCTGCGGCTGTTCGCCCACACCCCGGATTTGAAAACCGGCTACCTGGAGAAGACGACGGTCACACAGAAAGAACTGATGGTCATGCCCAACATGCCGCGTTTCCTTCGTGAAAGCGACCGTGTCGTGCTCATGACAAAGATCAGCAATCTCTCCGACTCTGCACTGCAGGGAACGGTGACACTCAAGCTGTTCGATGCGTTGAGCATGCAGCCTGTGGACGAGAAGTTTTCGCTGCGCAATGCCGGGAGAAATTTCTCGGTCGAAGCGGGACGCTCCACCACCGCACAGTGGGAGATCAGTATTCCCGAGGGAAGCGGTCCCATCGTCTATCGCGTGGTCGCCCGGGCCGGGGATTTCTCCGACGGCGAGGAAATGGCGCTACCCGTGCTGCCGAATCGCATGCTGGTCACCGAGAGCATGCCGATGAACATTCGCGGGGGACAGACGCGCTCATTCACCTTCGAGAAACTGGTCAACAGCGCATCCTCTTCCACGCTCACGCAGCATCAGCTCACGCTGGAAATGACCTCGCATCCCGCGTGGTACGCCGTGCAGGCGTTGCCGTACCTGATGGAGTATCCCTACGAGTGTTCGGAGCAGGTGTTCAGCCGCTACTACGCCAACAGCATCGCCTCGCATATCGTCAACAGCAATCCGAAGATCAAGCGCGTGTTCGATCAATGGAAAAACACGGACGCCCTGCTCTCCAACCTGCAGAAGAACCAGGATTTGAAAATGCTTCTGCTCGAGGAAACCCCCTGGGTGCTGCAGGGGAAGGACGAAAGCGAACGCAAGAAACGTATCGCGTTGCTCTTCGATCTCAACCACATGAGCCAGCAGCTCGACAACGCCATGCTCAAACTGGAAAAGGCGCAGGCGAGCAATGGTGGATGGCCGTGGTTCCCGGGCATGCCCGAGAGCCGTTACATCACGCAGTACATTATTGCAGGATTCGGACACCTTGCCGAGCTCGGCATCACGCCGAAGGATGAGCGTGTGCAGCGCATGCTGCGCCGCGCCGTGCAGTTCATGGATGACCGCATGAATGCCGATTACATGGAGCTGAAAAGACGGGAACGCAGCTTCGACGAGGAAAAAGATTATCTCAGTCAGCTCGAAATCCAGTATCTCTATGCGCGCAGCTATTTCATGGCGCAGGATATCCCGTCACAGTATGACGAGGCTGTGAGCTTCTGGCAGAAGGAATCACGCAAGTGGTGGGCGCGCCGTGGCTATATGGCGCAGGGCATGATTGCCCTCGCGCTGCATCGCTTCAAGGAAAAGGATGTGCCGCAGGCTATTGTCCGCTCCCTTCGCGAACGCGCCATGCAGAATGACGAGATGGGCATGTACTGGAAATATGGTCGCGGCTGGTTCTGGTACCAGGCCCCGATTGAAGCGCAGGCCATGCTCATCGAAGTATTTGACGTCGTGGCGAATGACGGTGCAGCGGTGGATGAGATGAAGATCTGGCTGCTCAAACAGAAGCAGGTGCAGGACTGGGGTTCAACCGTCTCCACTGCGGAAGCATGCTATGCGCTGCTGCGGCGCGGCAGCGATCTGCTGGCGTCGGACAAACTGGTCGAAGTCACCATGGGCGGCGAGCGTATCGATCCGCGCGCCATGGGTGCGCAGGTCGAAGCGGGCAGTGGACACTATCGCATCGACTGGCATGGCGGGGAAATCAAACCCTCCATGGGAAATGTCACAGTGAAAAAGGAAGACAAGGGAATTGCCTGGGGCGCGGTGTACTGGCAGTATTTCGAACAGCTGGATAAAATCACCCCTGCGCAGACTCCCCTGCAGATTGAAAAGGAACTCTACCTGCAGCGAAACACCGATAAAGGTGTTGTGCTCGAACCGATTACGGAAGACAATGTGCTGAAGGTTGGCGATGTGGTGAAGGTCCGCGTGGTACTGCGCGTCGATCGTGACATGGAGTATGTCCATCTCAAGGATATGCGTGGTGCCGGACTCGAGCTGATCAATCAGCTTTCGGGATATCACTGGAAGGGTGGTCTCGGGTATTACGAAGCCCCGCGTGACGCCTCAGTGAACTTCTTCTTCCACTGGCTGAACAAGGGCGTGCACGTATTCGAGTATCCCCTGCGCGTATCACACGCGGGTGAGTTCTCGAATGGCATCTCAAGCATTCAGTGCATGTATGCACCCGAGTTCACTGCGCACACGGCTGGAATACGAGTGACTGTCGCGAAGTAATTAATAGTGCTGCATGCTGCGGAGGGTGATGATGGCTTCGGCAAAATCACGAAACGCACCGTTGCCGCCCCGCCAGGCGCACACGTACTGGGCGACGTCGAGCACCTGTGGCATGGCATCGGCAGGGGCCGCTGTCAGTCCGCGTTCACCGAGGACATCGAGAATTTCGAGGTCGTTTACGTCATCACCGATATAGGCGATTTCTTCGGTGGTCAGTCCGGTGTCGTGGCGGATGCGATCGAGAGCGGCGACCTTGTCCTTGATACCGAGATAGAGATGCGGCAGGCGCAGCTTTTCGGCACGCCGCTTGAGATTCATGGATTTCTCGCCGGTGATGATGCCACTGTGGACGCCGAGCAGTCCGAGGCGCTCCATCCCCATCCCGTCGCGTATACTGTAGCGCTTGACCGCTTCGCCTTCGGGACCGTAGTATACACCGGTATCGGTGAGCACGCCGTCGTTGTCGGAAAGCACGAGGCGAATGCGCCGGGCGCGGCGTACGGCTTCTTCGAGTGAGAGATGTTTCAGGCTGCCGAGCAGCTGTGGGAGTATCGAGTGGCGGGGCAGTTTTTCCATGCAGGCAAATTACCGGTCCCCCGCAACACATGCAATTGATGTTCATGTGAGCTGACTGATACACAGAGGCTTTTGGTGTCAGGATTCTTCGGGATTCTCGACAGTGAGGGATTCCACCCAGAACACCTCGCAGGCGCCATCACCCGTATCATCCCTGCGGGTAGATGAAACCCAGTGCCACCCCCCGTCACTGGTCACCTTGACAAGATATCCTTTCATGTGTACGACGCTGCCCTCGTGGACTTCATCAACCATGTCCCACACCTCATCGTTGGCGGGCAGGATATGCACGTTTGCGCTGCTCTCTTCGATTTCCTTGCGTGGGATGGGCATCAGGTCGGCCACACGCCATTTGTACCAGCGGTGTCCCTGTGAGATGTCCAGTTTATCGATGACGAAACTGTCGGACATGCGTCCCCAGCCGAGTGCAAAATCGACAGGGGAGAGATCCGACTCCTTACCGCTGCCGTAATTCTTCCGGCTCAGTACGCGTGCCCGGATGTCATAGTCCGCCAGTGCCGTAATCATGAAGTCATCTTTCAGCCAGGGGGTGCTCCTCGTTGGCGCGGTCTGAATCGGGAGTTCGGGACAGAGTACGCCTTTCTCCCATTCCATCACAGGGTCGGGCCAGAAAAGCCAGACGGTACCTGCGAGAAAAACTGCGAGAGCACTGAACAGTATCAGGCGTGAGCTGGTCTGCATTACCGTGAGGTGGATTTCGATTTTACAGGTTTGTTGTCTTCGAGGAAACGCTCGAGCTCATCCGCTTCCTCCTGCGTCTCAGCGACTTCAGGAATGGGCACAACGATGACCGCACCGGCCTGGGGGTCACCGGGATCCGGTACTTCGAAAAGGCAGCGCACCTTGCCGTCTATGACGAGGGCGGCTTCACGTCCCCGGGACCGTGCAAAACGTCTCCAGCGGGCCTCTTCCGCTCCGGTCAGCGTGATGTACAAATCGAAGAGATCGGTTTTCCCGGGCTTCACCTGGAAGCGGGAAATGTTCTTTCCCGAGAGGACCGGATCGCCGAGGCGAATTTCTTCGCCGTCGCGCGTTTCATAACGGAGTGCGAGCGGGTCGTCGGCCTGTACTTCGCGGATCTCCAGGAAGTCGGAAAACGCGGGACGGTTCGGGGTACTCGAACAGGAAAAGAACAGGAGAGAGAGAAAGAGGATGGCAGGGATACGCATGTGACTCCTCAAATCTGGGCGGGATTTTTTCGTGCGCATACGGCAGCAGGCACTATGTTACGGACACGCGTGCAGAAAAACAATCTGCCTATCATCAGTGTGCCTAAAAACAGAACACCCGTATGCAGAAACTGCATACGGGTGCTGAAACGATTATGCACATTCTGCATAATTTTTCTTTCGAAAATATGCAGAAACTGCATATTTCTAATCCATGTAGCTCTCGATCGGGGGACAGCTGCACATAATATTCCTGTCACCGTAGCTGTTGTCAATGCGCGCCACGGGGGTCCAGAATTTCCTCTCCTTCACAAAGGGCAGTGGGTAAACGGCCTTGCTGCGGGAATACGGGTGCGTCCACTCATCCGCCAGAGCTTCCGGTGCCGTATGCGGTGCGTTGCGCAGCACATTGTCTTCGGCATCCGCCGTACCGTCGATGATCTCCTGGATTTCCTTTCGGATCTCCAGCAGGGCATCGGCGAGACGGTCGAGTTCCACGCGCGATTCGCTTTCGGTCGGCTCGATCATCAGTGTGCCGGCGACGGGGAAGGCCAGTGTGGGGGCATGGAAACCGTAATCGATCAGACGCTTCGCGACGTCCTCAGCTTCGATGTGATACTGTTTGAAGGGACGCAGGTCGAGGATGAATTCATGCGCGACATGCCCGTTCTTGCCGGTATAGAGAATGCGGTACTCGTTCTCCAGCCGTTTCTTCAGGTAGTTCGCATTGAGGATGGCGAAGCGGGTTGATTCGGTCAGACCCGAGCCGCCGAGCATCTTGATGTACCCGTAGGAAATCGGCAGGATGCTGGCGCTGCCCCATGCGGCGGCGGCCACGGCGGAAATGTGCTTCGTGCCGCCTGTGGATGTAACCACATGACCGGGGAGGAAAGGTGCGAGATGCGAGGCCACGGAAATTGGCCCCATGCCCGGACCACCACCGCCATGCGGAATGGCGAAGGTTTTGTGAAGGTTGAGGTGACAGACGTCAGCGCCGATGATGCCCGGACTCGTGAGCCCAAGCTGCGCATTGAGATTTGCTCCGTCCATATACACCTGTCCGCCGTTCTCATGCACGATTTCGCACATCTCCTTGATGGATTCCTCGAACACGCCATGTGTTGAAGGATAGGTGACCATCAGCGCGGAAAGCGTATCACGGTGCTCCTGCGCTTTTGCGCGCAGATCGTCGACGTCTATGTTGCCGCGTTCGTCGCAGGCGACGATCACGACGCGTGCGCCGGCCATAACCGCACTGGCGGGGTTGGTGCCATGCGCCGAGGAGGGGATAAGAACGACGTTGCGCTCGCCTTCTCCGTTGGCGATGTGATATGCACGGATCACCATCAGCCCGGTATACTCACCCTGTGCGCCGGAATTCGGCTGCAGTGAGGTCGCGGTAAGTCCGGTCACTTTCGTCAGCATCTCTTCGAGTTCGGTGATCATCATGCGATATCCCTCGGCCTGTGCCGCGGGAACGAAGGGATGGATCGCCGCGAACTCGGGCCACGAAACCGGCAGCAGCTGCGTGGCGGCGTTGAGCTTCATCGTACACGAACCGAGCGGGATCATGGAGTGGACCAGGGAGATGTCACGGTTTTCGAGCGACTTGATATAGCGCATCATCTCGGTTTCCGACCGGTTCATATTGAAGATCGGATGGGTGAGATAATCGCTCGTACGCGTCAGCTGCTCAGGAAAGGCCACGGGAAGATCATCATAGAGATCGGATGGCGCGACGAAGTCTTTGCCGGCAACTGCCGCAAAGACACGGAGAATCTCGTCGACGTCTTCATCCGTCGTAGTTTCATCGAGTGCAATGCCGACATGATTGGCATCGATGTAATGGAAATTGATTTCCGCACTTTCCGCTGCGGTGCGCACGACAGCGGCATCGGCTTCCACGAGCAGTGTGTCGAAATAAAGATCGTTCAGCTGCTTGAATCCGAGGGTGCGGAGTCCCTTCTCCGTCGCTGCGGCCAGGGTATGCACACGGGTAGCGATCTGACGGATGCCTTCCGGACCGTGGTATACGGCGTACATGCCGGCCATGACGGCGAGCAGTGCCTGGGCGGTGCAGATGTTGGATGTGGCCTTTTCCCTGCGAATGTGCTGTTCGCGTGTCTGCAGCGTCATGCGATAGGCGCGGTTGCCATGGCGGTCGACAGACACGCCGATGATACGGCCCGGGAGCTGGCGCACGTACTGCTGACGTGTGGCGAAGTACGCAGCGTGGGGACCGCCGTAACCCATCGGGACGCCGAAGCGCTGTGAATTCCCGACGACGATATCGGCGCCGAGCTCACCCGGTGATTTCAGCACTGCAAGCGACAGCAGGTCTGCGGCGAACACCACCAGAATGCCCAGTTCGTGCGCCCGTGCGATGACATCGGTGTAGTCCTGCACTGCGCCGCGTGCGTTCGGATACTGCAGCAGTACACCGAAGTAGGAATCATCGAGCTGCGCCTCGGCGATGTCACCGACGACAAGTTCGAGTCCGAGCGGTTCTGCCCGTGTACTGAGAATGTCGAGTGTATGGGCGAACACGGTGTCCGCGACGAAGAACTTGTTGCTGTGCTTGCGTGCTGCACTGCGCTGCACAATGCCCTGCGCCATGGTCATCGCTTCCGCGGCGGCCGTCCCCTCGTCGAGTAGGGAGGCATTGGCCATTTCCATGCCCGTCATGTCCGCGATCATGGTCTGGAAATTCAGGATGGCCTCGAGGCGTCCCTGGGAAATTTCCGCCTGGTACGGGGTGTACGAGGTGTACCAGCCCGGGTTTTCAAAAATATTGCGGCGAATGACACTCGGGGTATGCGTACCGTAGTACCCGAGTCCGATCCACGATTTCCACACACGGTTGCGGGATGCCATCGCACCGAGTGTTCTCAGGTAGCGAGGCTCACCCATGCCCGGAGGCATATCAAGCGGGTCTTTCATGCGGATGTGCGCGGGCACGGTCTGGTCAATCAGTTCATCAAGAGAAGAGAGCCCCATGGTCTGCAGCATCTCCTGCTCTTCTGCGATACTCGGACCGATGTGCCGGGTTTCAAATGGCGTTTCGTACAGTTGATTGTTTTTCATGGTATGAGGCGAAGACATTTGAATAGAGGTGAATGTATACTCTGGAATCGTGCAGCGGTGCTTATAACAGCACTGCTGTTCTCGTGCCGCTGCGCGGAACGGAATGCTCTCAGGAGTCTGAGCCGCTCCCTTTCTGCTGTAGGAATGCCAACGCACGGGAAGCCGCGTTCTGTTCCGCGGTCTTTTTATTTCCCCCCTTTCCCGTGCCGGCGGGAACGCCGCCGACCTGTACTTCAACAGTGAAGACAGGGTTGTGATCGGGCCCGGATTCGTCAATGGTCACATATCGGGGCGTGCCCATTCCCCGTCCCTGGGCATACTCGAGCAGCCGGCTCTTATAATTTTCATCGCGTACCATCCGGCTGTTGCTCAGGGTCTTGAGCAGATGTTCGTTAATGAAAGCCCGTGCGGCATCGTAGCCGCCATCGAGGTAAATCGCAGCCACGAACGCTTCGACGGCATCCACAAGAATGGAGTCGCTGCCGTCTTCGATAGACTGCAATGCGCTCGGACTGAGCAGCACAAAATCTACGAGCTGGAGGTTGCGGGCGCATTCCCCGAGTGCTGCGCGGCTGACGAGCCTGGATCGCAGCTTCGAGAGTTCGCCCTCTTCGGCTTCGGGAAAGCTGTGATAAAGGTATTCCGCGACGACGAGGTTCAATACGGCATCCCCCAGAAACTCCATACGCTCGTTCGACTGCAGCTGTCCCGGGGGACACAGTTGCAGGTAAGAGCGGTGAATAACTGCCTGGAGGAAAAAATCTTCTTCCCGGATGCGGTATCCGGTGCGGCGGGTGAATTCCACGCGGTCAAATGTTGCAAACGCCGAGAGAGCAAGGCGCTCCTCCTCCTGATCAATATCAGGAGGAGGGAATGCAGCGCGGGATTTCGAGGTGCTACGTGAGAGAAGCGAACGAAAAATTCGAAGCATACTCAGATTTCTTGAGCAATGCCCGTCCTATGGCTTTCGGAACAACAGCGAGACATTGTGGCCGCCGAAGCCGAGGGAATTGGACAGGGCGACCTGAACCGGGTGCTCGATAGCGGTATTGGGGACGTAATCGAGGTCGCACTCGGGATCAGGAGTGGTATAATTAATGGTGGGATGCAGTTTTCCGGTATGCAGCATCATCACCGTGGCAATTGCTTCCAGCGCTCCGGCCGCGCCCAGCAGGTGGCCGGTCATCGACTTGAGCGAGTTGATCTTCAGCTTCTGTGCGTGATCGCCGAAAACAGTCTTGATTGCGGCGGTCTCGTTTTTGTCGTTGTAAGGGGTGGATGTGCCGTGTGCGCTGATGAGCCCGATTTCTTCAGGTTCGACGCCTGCGTCGCGCATGGCAGCGCGCATCGAGCGTACGATGCCCTCACCACCCGGGGCGGGTTCGGTGATGTGATAGGCGTCAGCGGTGAAGCCCATGCCGGCGAATTCCGCATAAATCGTTGCACCACGGCGGATGGCGTGCTCCCGTTCTTCAAGAACGACGATGGCACCACCGTCACCCATGACAAAGCCGTCGCGATCCTTATCAAACGGACGACTGGCTGCCTTGGGATCGTCGTTGCGGGTGGACAGTGCGCGCGCGGCATTGAAGCCACCGAGTCCCATGGGACACACGGCCGATTCGGCACCTCCGGTAACCATGACATCGGCATCTCCGCGTTCGATGAGCATCAATGCGTCACCGAGGGCATGCGCCGAGGTGGCACAGGCGGAGGTCGTGGCATAGTTCGGGCCTTTCAAACCATGCATGATGGAAACATGGCCCGCAGCAATGTCGGAAATCAGCATGGGAACGAAAAAGGGACTGATCCTGCGAGGGGATTTTTCCTCGATCAGGATGTTCTGTTGTTCCCAGTTCGTCCACATACCGCCGATACCGGAGCCGATGATGACACCGACACGTTCGTAATCGGTGGAATCAGGATTGAGCCCGGCATGCTCGATGGCCATGTTGGCGGCTGCTACCGCGTAGTGCGTGAACTTGTCCATGCGCTTGGCCGCTTTGCGGTCCATGTATTTTTCAGCGTCGAAACCGCGCACCTCGGCGGCAAAATGGGTGCGGTATTCCGATGCGTCAAACGCAGTGATCATTTCGGCGCCACTGACCCCGGCGAGCGCGTTATTCCAGAATTCCTGCACAGTCAACCCGATAGGGTTCACGGTGCCCATGCCGGTCACGACGACTCGTCGTTTTTTCATGTCAAACCTCCAATAGGATTCCCGTCCCCGAAAGGACGGGATATTGAACAATCAAGCAGGCAAGCAGGGTCGCTTACTTGTTCAGGTTCTCGGTGATGTACGAAACAGCATCGCCAACAGTCGTGATCTTCTCAGCGTCTTCATCGGCGATCGTGAGATCGAATTCCTTTTCGAATTCCATGACGAGCTCAACGGTGTCGAGGGAATCGGCGCCGAGATCGTTGGTGAAGGAAGCGGCTTCGGTGATCTGGCTTTCTTCCACACCGAGCTTGTTGACGATGATTTGCTTGACTTTCTGGGTGATGTCTTCAGACATGAGATCCTCCAGTGATGGATAGTGTAATGTTGTACAAAATGCTTAAAGCAAAAGGATTTACATGATCATTCCGCCATCAACATTGATGACTTGACCGGTAATATAATCAGATTTTTCCGAAGCGAGGAAGCTGACGGTGTGCGCGATTTCCTCGGGTGAACAGCCGCGCTTGAGCGGGATGACCGACAGGAAGGCCTCGCGCTGCTCGTCCGACAGCACATGCGTCATTTCCGTTTCCACATAGCCGGGCGCGATTGCGTTGACATTGATGTTGCGACTTGCGAATTCCTTGGCGCTGGACTTCGTCAGTCCGATCATACCTGCCTTCGAGGCGGCATAATTCGCCTGGCCCGCATTGCCCATGACACCGACGACGGAGGAGATATTGATGATTTTGCCCTTGCGCTGGCGCATCATGGTTTTCGCAACCGCGCGCGTCATGAGGAAGGCGCCTTTCAGATTGACAGCCATGACGAGATCCCAGTCGTCGTCACCCATGCGCAGCATGAGCTTGTCACGGGTGATCCCGGCGTTGTTGACAAGGATATCGATGCTGCCGAATGTGGAGGCCACTTTCGCGCAATGCTCTTCAACCGCTTCACCGCTGGTGATGTCAACCGTATAACCTTCAATCTGAGTCCCCTTTTCACGCAGTCCCTCCGCAAACGCGTCGAAATCCTCCGGGAATGCGACATCGAACACGGCGATGGATGCACCATGTTCCGCGAGCAGCTGGACGATGGCGCGACCGATTCCGCGGGCTCCACCGGTGACAATGGCGGTTTTTTCGTTCAATTCACTCATGCTTCTTCCGTGATCGAATGAGACAATGTGGGCGTCAGCGATCAGGCTGCGCCGAGATCTTCCAAAGTTCCGACAGTGCGGCAGGCCGCGTCGCCGTCAATACGCTTGAGCAGTCCCTGAAGGACGTTGCCCGGACCGGATTCGATGAACGCTTCGATGCCGTCAGCGCGCATGTTGCGCATGCTCTTTTCCCAGAGAACGGGACTGGTCACCTGGCGCAGAAGATTCTCACGAATTTCCGCTGCCGCAGTGACAGGCAGGGCTGTAACGTTGCTGTACACGGGGAAACGGGCATCCGCAATCGGGGTTGCCTCAAGCACGGCGCCGAGTTCATCCTGCGCATACTGCATCAGCGGGGAATGGAATGCGCCACTGACCGGCAGTTTCTTCACAATGCGAACGCCCTTCTCCTTCAGTATCACCATAGCCCGATCAATTCCTTCGACACTACCGGAGATGACAATCTGTCCGGGAGAGTTGAAATTCGCGGGCTGAGCGATACCGGCGTCGGCCGCTTCGGCACATGCGGCTTCAACGACGTCCGCTTCCGCACCAATGACGGCAGCCATGGTGCCCGGAGAGCGCGTCCCTGCTTCCTGCATGAGCTCACCGCGCTTTTTCACCAGACGCAGTCCGTCTTCGAAGGTCAGGGCGCCGGCGGCAACGAGGGCGCTGTATTCGCCGAGGGAGTGTCCCGCCGCGGCAGCGGCTTCGATACCGAGCAGTTCGGCAACGATGACGCTGTGCACGAAAATGGCGGGCTGCGTGAATTTCGTCTGCTTCAGTTCTTCAGCGGGACCATCGAAGCAGATCGTTTTCAGATCCGTTCCCATGATCTCATTGGCGCTGTCGAAGAGTTCCTTCGCGCGCGCCACGCTCTCGTACAGGTCCTTCCCCATACCTACGTACTGCGATGCCTGACCGGGGAACAATAATGCTGTCTTCATCATGTTCTCCTCAGATGCTCCAGCGGACGAAAATGCCGCCCCAGGTGTAGCCGGCGCCGAAGCTGGCCAGCACCAGGTTGTCACCGCGTTTGAGGCGGCCATCCTTGTAATACTCAGCCAGGCAGCTTGGAATGGTTGCGGCTGTGGTGTTGCCGTAGCGGTCGATGTTGACCATGACCTGGTCCATGCTCAGCCCCATGCGCTGGGCGGTGGACTGAATAATGCGCATGTTCGCCTGATGGGGAACGAGGTACGCGACGTCTTCCGCAGTCAGGTTGTTGCGCTTCATGATATCGAGCGAAACATCCGCCATGCCGACAACGGCAACTTTGAATACGGCTTTACCGTCCTGCGTGATGTAATGCATTTTCTGTTCGACGGTTTCTTTCGTCGCGGGACGTGCGCTGCCGCCGGCTTTCATATGCAGAGCTTCCATACCGGAACCGTCAACAAAGTTGATGGCGTCGATCACGCCGTAGTCCGCATCTTCTCCGGGCTCAAGCAGCACGGCCGCGCCACCGTCGCCGAAGAGAATGGCGGTATTGCGGTCGTTCATATCCATGATGGAAGTCATTTTGTCCGCCCCGATTACCAGAACTTTCTTGTGCGTCCCGGCCTTGATGAACTGCGCTCCCGTCGTGAGGGCGAAGATGAAGCCGGAGCAGGCGCCGCTCAGGTCAAAGCCCCAGGCGTTCTTGGCGCCGAGCTTGTTCTGCACGAGCGCGGCAGTACTCGGGAAAAACATGTCAGGGGTGACCGTTGCGACGATGATGCAATCGATTTCTTCAGCACCGATGCCGCGCATCTCCAGGGCGCGCTTTGCGGCTTCGACGGCGAGATCGGAGGTCGCTCCCTCATCGAGAAAACGCCGTTCGCGAATGCCGGTACGCGTAACAATCCACTCGTCGGTGGTGTCGAGATACGATTCGAAATGGCTGTTGGGGACGACATGGTCCGGGGCATAATGCCCGACAGCAGTAATCTCTGCGGTTTTCATACGGTTGTTTCTCTCATGCACTTATGATGAATTACGAGGCGACATCGCGTCCCGGATGGTGTCATTGACACTGCGGTCCACCATCTCCTTGGCGCGGAGAATCATGTTCATCATGGCTCGTGGCGTCGAACTGCCATGGCCGATGATGCTGATGCCCTTGACGCCCAGCAGAGGGACGCCGCCGTATTCCTGGTAATCCCAGTCCCGAATCATGCCCTTGAGGGTTTTGCCCATCAAGCCGGCCCATATCTTGTGAAAGAAGCCGCGTTCAGCATAATCGTAAAACTTGCTTTTCAGCAGTCCCGGGAAGGATTCAGCGAATTTTAAAATTATGTTGCCGGTGAAGCCGTCGCAGACGACGACGTCGACCGTGCCTTTGAGAATATCCCGCCCCTCCACATTTCCAACGAAGTTGATGGGTGCGTCCTTCAGCAGCGGCCAGGCTGCAATGCACGCATCGTTGCCTTTCTTTTCTTCCTCCCCGACGTTGAGCAATCCAACCCGCGGACGCTCGCGACGCATGATCAGTTCCGTGTAAACACTTCCCATGATGCCGAACTGCATAAGATGGGAAGGCTTGGAGTCGACATTCGCGCCGGCGTCGATCAGCAGTACCGGACCCCGCTCCGAAGGGAGGAAGGTGCCGATGGAGGGACGCTCCACGCCCGGAAGCCGTCCGAGCAGCAATGTCGACAGCGCCATCACCGCGGCCGTGTTGCCGGCACTGATAAATCCGTCGACTTCCCCCTCCCGGTGCATTTCAAGTGCGCGGTACATCGAGCTCTGCTTTTTCTGCTTGAGCGCAACAGCGATGGGGTCGTGCATTTCCACAACCTCATCGGTATGCTGTACCGCGATATTATCTGGCGCGTCGGTTGGCAGGTGTTTCCGAATCGCTTCCTCGTCGCCGAGAAGCAGAATGCGGAAATCGCAACGAGGATCGCGGGTACAGAGAAGCGCTCCCTCGACAACATTGCCAGGGGCGAAATCCCCGCCCATTGCGTCCACTGCTATGGTTACCACACCAGGCGCCTTTTCATCCAGACCGCCTCAGCGGCGGCGATCAGAGTTTCGGGGTGATGATCGAACGGCCGTTGTAGTACCCGCAGTTCGGGCAGACGCGATGCTGCAGCTTGGTCTCGCCGCAGTTGTCGCAGGTTGCGGTGGAAGAAGCCTTGGCCTTGTAGTGCGTGCGGCGCTTTGCCGTGCGGGCCTTTGAATGCTTATGAGTAGGATTGGGCATGAGACTCTCTCCGGAGTAACAGTGATTGTATTTATTGATCCAGTTTCAATGATTTCAACGTATCCCAGCGGGGATCTTCCCGCTGCTGTCTTTCCGCCCGCAGCGCATCCGGTATAGGATTGCGGCAGAGCGACTTTCCATTATCATCTTCACCGCAGATGACGCGCATGGGAATGCAGAGCATCGCTGCGTCGCGAACATCTTCTGCGAGATCCACTGTCGGATCGTTCACGGGAATCTCGCGTACATCATCTTCTTCCGACGAAGTGCCGGAATTATCATGCGTGAACACCAGAAGAAATTCCGTCTCGACCGGAACGTCGACTTCATCGAGACAGCGATCGCAGGGCAAATGCGCGACCGAGCGCACGCTTATGCGCAGTGCAATCTGGTGTTCTGCCTTGTCCAGCGTCACGTCGATACTCAGCGGGGTGCGGAATTCCGCGGGCAGTTCGATGCTGCCGGGATCAACCGTGTACTGCAGCTGGTGCTGGCCATCCGTGAGACCGGATAGGCGAACGGGGATATGTTTATGCTTCGATTTCATATCCGGTCACTCTAAGTCATGCAAATTATGGAAAAATTCAGGAGGGTGCAAACGATTTCTCCCCGTGTCCATTGCCTTCGGAGGAAAAACGCTGTATATTTATATGCTCTGAAATGGTGGGCGTAGCTCAGTTGGTAGAGCATCAGATTGTGGCTCTGAGGGTCGCGGGTTCGACCCCCGTCGCTCACCCCATTATAAAAGCCCCTCTTCACGCCGAAGAGGGGCTTTTTTGTTCACCGCGCCGCAGCTTCGCCGCAGCGATGCGTATCAGCGAGAAGCCTGTTCCTGTGGTGCGCTGCCCTGATTGTGGTTGTATATCGGATTGTTGATATCCCTGATGCGCCGCGAGTATTCCGTCTCCTGCACGCTGCTTGTCCAGTTGCCCGTCAGCATCGCCAGGCCGGTGACGAGGAGAAATATCCCCGCCACGGCAGCGGCAACCCAGGTGGGTCGCAAGGTGAAACGGCTTTTCGGGGCAGCCTTGAGCTGGAGGGTTTCC
Source organism: bacterium (assembly GCA_020444325.1). Lineage (NCBI taxonomy): Bacteria > bacterium. Next base: position 61,856 of record JAHLLD010000007.1, on the reverse strand, counting down.
TTTACCGGACAGGCTTCGACGCAGGCCATGCAACTTGTGCATTCGTCGGACATGACCACACGGTGTTTGTCGACTGCAATGCGGTTGGGACAGACTTTCGCACACTTTGCGCAGTCGATACACGAGTCGGCGTTGCGCGTGATGCGGAAGGGACTGAGGAGGCCCGCCAGACCGAGCAGCGCGCCGTATGGACAGAGGTAGCGGCACCAGAAATTCCTGATGAACAGCGAAAGCCCCATCAGCACCCCGATGACAACCAGGGAAAAGCGGGAAATATCCTTGAAGAACAGGAACATCTTGACGTCGGCAACCTTGTTGTAGGGACTGTCGAGGAACATGCCGAGCGAACGGACGTCCATCTGGAAAAACACCACATACACAAGGAAACCAAAGAGCAGATACTTGATGGACCGCAGGGGGTAGTCGAGCCATCGCCACACACCGAAATTCCTGCCGAAGAGCTTTTTCCCGAATTCCCCGATATTCTCTGAGAGTGTGCCTACGGGACAGAGCCAGCTGCAGAAGGACTTTTTCATCAGAACGGACATGACGATGAATGCGAGAAGGATGAAGAGTCCCGCCGGATGCACGGGGTGTACACCACCGCCAAGGACGAGATAGTAAAGACTCATCAACGCGGAGATGGGAAGGAAGCCTTCGACTCCCGGGGGACGCGAAACGAACAGACTTCCGCTGCCATCATGCCAGGTAAACCACAGCGTGAATTCGACTCCGATCCATAGGCAGAGCAGGATGAATGCCATCTGCATCCAGAAACGCAGCTGCTGTCCGCTGCGCGGCTTCCATCGCTCTATGTGCTGTATCGCCTTCATGGCTTAAAACTCGACTTTCTTGTCTACATTCAAGTGAAAAAATATATCAGTCCGCCCGTCCGTACTCCTGAAGGACGGTGCTGATTTTTTCACGTGATACGGGGATGAGGTCCGCGAGACTGTCGCTCGAGAGCATCGTGCGTATTGTGTCACGCACTTCACCCCAGCGGTCATGTACCGGACAGGGTTTGCCGGTGCCGCAGCCCGGGAAACCCAGGACGCAGTTGTCGAAAAAACCGAGTCCGTCTATCGCCTCGACCACATCGATCAGGCGAATTTGCCCGGGCTGCCGCTGCAGCGTATATCCGCCCTGCACACCCTTGTAGCTGGTCAGCACGTTTTTCTCGCTCAGCGACTGGAGAATCTTCGCAAGGAAATGCACGGGGATATTCAGCTCCGCAGCGATTTCCTTGATCCCGACACGACGATCACCGATGGTGGCGATGTACAGCGTCGCCTGTATCCCGTATTCACATGCCTTTGAAAAGATAATTGCCATAACCTATTATCGACCTTTTTCTCGATAATAAGTTACTGCTTCGCGTCGACACAGTCAATAGCGAAGTGGAGGGAGATTGATCAGTACTGCAGCCATTCCTCGCCGAGTTCCTCATCGACCATGCGGAAGATCCCGTATTTAAGTGTCATTGCGAAAACGCGAATCGGGTAGCCGGGTGCGATACGGACACGCATGATGTCGGTAGTCGGGAGTCCGTCATTGATTCCTTCCCATGTCGTTCCGCCATCGAGTGAGCGCAGCACGCCGGTATGAATGGCGGAGATGTACATGATGTTCTCATTGCGGGGATGAATACTGATCTCCGAGATCTGGTCAACGTCGTTCATGCGTTTCCAGTGCAGTCCGGCATCGACGGATTTATACAGGCCATGTCCCGGACCGGTAACACCGGCGAACACGACCGACGGATCACTCGGAGAGTGTGCGAGGCTCCTAACCCCTGTTTGCCCCTCCAGTCCACTGAGTCCTTCCGTTGCCGGTGACCAGTGGTTGCCTTCATCTGATGAGCGGAGGAGTGCGGGACTGGTTGCTCCTCCGGCGAAGAGAACGAATGGGTTCGCCGGATGTCCGCTGATGCATTGCACACCGAGCGCATCGAGAACCCTTACCCAGGTATCAGAACCGTCCTTGCGCCGGTATATTCCGTTTCGGTCCCCGGAACCTGCATAGAGTGCAGGAGCGGTGCCATTGGAGCGATAGATGTGCAGAATGCCTCCACCGGGCCATGCAGAAGGATCCCCGACCGGTGTCCAGCTGCCGGCGGCATCAGTACTGATGAAAAGCGGCTGGCCTTCTCCGCCGGAGCTGAAACCGGCATACAGGGTGTTCGGGTTACCCGGATCTATGGTAAGCGCTGAGAGGCGTGCGGTGCTGAAAATCGTCGGAATTCCGTTGTTACTGAGCACCCAGTTGAAACCGCCGTCGGTCGATTTGTACAGCCTGCCATAGTCGGTACCACAGTACATGAGCAGGGAATCGGTCTGATCGATGGCAATAGTGTAGACAAGCGTATGCTGCAGTCCGCGATTCATCGCTTCCCAGGAGGATGTCTGTGCGAGTACATGACCCGACAGCATAGCGGCAAAAGCGAGTATGGTGAGTATGCGCATTTCAGACCCCTACTTGATAAAAGACATGGTGATCACGCGCCGTGCACCGCCGCTCGAGAGCACGCAGTAGTAACTGCCTGACGGAAGGATCCGGCCATGGCTGTCTCTGCCGTCCCATGTGACACGATGATCACCTGCCGGGAAAAAACCTTCCGCGAGCACGTCAACAAGGCGACCTGACGCGTCATAGACGCACAGCCTGAGTTGTCCGGCGCCAGGCAGGTAGAAGGATATGGTTGTTGTGGGATTGAATGGATTCGGATAGTTCTGATCGAGGCGCAGGGAATGCAGTTCGGCGACGCTGTGCAGAGCCGTCATACCACCTGGATCGACATCCTTGTAAACGATGAATGCGGTGAAGGGACTGATGACGTTGTATTTCTCACTGAGCCGAATGACCTCCTCCCGTATCGATGTTGAATCTTCCATATAGCGCAGAGTGTCACAGAGTTCCTCAATTCTCGCCGCCGCCCAGTACCTCGCAATCTGTTCCTGGGAAGTGGTGTCTCTCCAGAGGATCATGGAGCGTCGTTTTTCGACAGGCTGGTCGTCGCCCTGCAGCCTGTAGCGGAGAATGGCATCGCCCGAGAGCGTGTGTGTGAATCTGCCCGTGGCAGCACTGGCCTGCAGCACGGCAACATCCCGGTGCCGGGGTGTGATGTCCATCGTCCCCTGCGGGAACTGCAGTGACAGGTCCACCACCGCCTCGGTGCTCCACGCATACGTGAAGCGTTTGAACATGTCGTCGACCTCCATGCCCTGGTCCAGAGTGCAGATGTCGCCGGAAGAAAGATGCGCGAGATCGTACATTGCTTCGATATGATCGGTATAGATGCACACCGGTGAAAACATCACACTGTGGTTCTCCACCGCCAGTGCCGCCAGCAGGTCCAGTGAACCCTTTGCCCCGCGATTCACGAGTCCATCACTGACGAACACGCAGCGTGTGATGGCTTCATCCCGCAGCGCCAGAGTTGCAATGCTGCTCAGCACCTGTTCGTAATCCGTAATACCCGTCGGCCGATACAGGTGGCCGAGAAACTGGTTGACGCTTGCGAGGAGTATGGAATCCTGGAATTGCAGTGTCGTATCCGACGGCCAGTGCGCGACTTCCTGATTGAACAGCATCATATGCAGCCGGTCCATGGGACGCATGCGCGGGATGATATGAGCGGGAAGCTCTCGCAGCAATTGCTCACGCAGACCGCACATGCTGCCGGATGCGTCAAGCGCAAGGATATAGTCGACCGGGATAATATCCTCCTCGGAAAGTTGGTCCGGAAACCACGCCAGGAAAAAGCTGCTGTCTGGATCCGCGGCGGATCCATGGGTAAGGACGAAAAGTTTTTTATCCCAACCGTCAAGTTTCCAGGTCAGAACATAGTCCTGCTCGATCAGAATATTTTCACTCCCGAAATCAACTGCGATATGTCTGTCACTGTATTCCGTGCGTGTCTGTATCGTGGGATTTCCGTCGAAATTGCTCTGCAGATCAAGGATTGGAGCCTGCATGGTCAGCTCAAGGTGCATGTCGAGCACCGCCACAGGGGCGTGCTGGTAGCCGCTCTGGTTCATCGGGTAGAAAAAGCGAATCGTGCCGCTCTCATCAACGGGCAGCAGCTGGAAATACTCGAGTTCGATGCGCCGGACTTCGCCGGGACGAAGTGGGAAAATGCGCAGTTGGAATCGATTGCTTCCCAGGGAACTGAGTATGGCGGGATCACCCACGCCCTGATTTTTCAACGAATCATACAGGGCCTCGGCTTCTTCCTTACGGCGGACCTTGAATACATATCGCTCGCCATCCACCCACATCCAGAGTCCATCCACCCGTGCACCTTCAGGAAGCTGAAACACATAGAACCCTTCAAGCTCCAGTCCGGTATCGTTGAAAAAGCGTTCGTCAACATGCGTGGTGGCCAGCCTGTCGTCGATGCGTACGGCGGTGTGGACCTCCGTCTGCTCGAGGTTGTAGATCGGAGAGGCCTTTCCACTGACTCTCGCATACAGGCGTCCCGCCTCCAGATGGCAGGGCAGCGCAAGCATGCCAATAAGAATGCAATACAGGATTTTTTTCACGGGGGGCTCCTCTCGCTGGTGACAGGGAGGAGACACATCAGCGACGGGATTGTTCCCTTCGCATACGGGCAGGGTTTGTTCTCCGCGGTCAGCCTTCTATATTCAGAGAAATCCATCTGCAAGGTATGAGATGAACGTGATGCCACTCCTTCTGCTCCAGACTCAGATCCCGGACATGACACTGCCCATGATTTTCGAGAAAGCGGGCATTGCGCTGCTGGTGGGACTGCTGGTCGGGGTTGAACGCGAGAGAGCACGGAACGACGACGAACGCCTGTTTGCGGGTATTCGCACTTTTCCGCTTATCGGTCTGCTCGGTTTTCTTGCAGCCCTGCTTGGCTCCGTCATGGGACCCTGGCTTACGGCGGTACTGACTGCCGGATTCATCGTACTCGTCGCGCTTTCGTATTACCTCGAGGCGAAGCAGGGTGCGCATGGTGCGACCAGCGAGGTTGCGGCGCTGCTGGTGTTCGTGTTCGGCATGCTCATTCACCTGGATCTGATCGCGGTCGCGATTGCCTCCAGTGTTGTCCTTACCCTTTTTCTTTCGCTCAAGGACCCGCTGCATCGACTGGTGGGACGCGTGCAGGAGGAGGACATTTACGCCGCGCTGAAGTTCGCCATCATTACGGCAATCGTTCTCCCCATCCTGCCGGATACGACGATGGGACCGCTCGACGTGCTCAATCCCCGCCAGGTGTGGTATATGGTCGTGCTGATTGCGGGAATCAGCTTCGCGGGATATGTACTGGTGAAAGTGTTCGGGTCGAAGAAGGGATTGTCTCTGACGGGGATGATGGGGGGACTCGTTTCCAGCACGGCCGTGACGCTCTCGTTTTCCCAGAAAAGCAAAGAAGCGCCGGAACTCGGCAATACGTTCGCGTCAGCGATCATACTCGCCTGTACAATCATGTACCCCCGCATCCTGGTTGAGGTCGCCGTCGTCAATCAGTCACTGCTCGCCTTTATCTGGCCCATGATTGCCATACTCACGGCAAGCGGTGTCGCGGCCAGCCTGTTCCTCCTGATGCGGAAACGGTCACAGGCCAGCTCCGACGTTGATCTTAAGAATCCTTTTGAACTGATGTCCGCCGTAAAATTCGGTTTGATTTTCGCAGTGATCATTTTCGTTTCAAAGGCGGCGCAGGAATATCTCGGAAGTGGGGGAGTGTTTCTCGCGGCAGGACTGGCGGGATTGACGGACGTCGACGCCATAACGCTGTCGATGGCCAATCTTGCGAAGGACGCTGTTTCGGAGGCGACCGCTTCTACGGCCATTCTCATCGCTGTTGTCGTGAATACCATAGTGAAGGCTTCCATCGCGTTCTCCCTGGGCGCGGCGTCGCTGCGGAAATTCACACTTCCCGGATTCGGGCTGGTGCTGCTGACGGGCCTGGTCCTCATTGCCTGGATGCTGCTCTGACCATGGCTCCCTTCGCGTGAATGCCAGCAGCCATTGCAGGGGTGCTCAGAGTGCCAGCAATGCCTTCAGAAGCTTGCTGCGAAAATCCCTGGCCAGGAAGTCTTCCCATGCAGCAGGGAAATTTGTCAACAGGTCATGTTTGCGCGCCTGCCGGTCCGCCAGGTAGGTGAGCAGAGGGGCAGCGTTGAGCCGCTCTGCGAAGGGAAGCTCTGACTGACGCTGATCAAGGTCCTGCACAAAGGCGGTGATCATCTGTCCTGCTGTCTGATCGTCCTGCAGGTGTCCGAGATAGTCCTGCATATCTGTCACATGTTTGATAAGCTTTTTGACATCATTTCCGAGCAGCTCCTGGAGGAACTCCATCGTGTAGCGCAGTTTCTTGCACTGTATGCGCAGAGCATGCAGCCGGTCGAGACTGGCGGTTCCCAGCTCGTGGTCGAAAGCGAGGATGTCGGTCAGCCGTTCCATGATGAGGACAGGCGCAATATGCACGATGCGTTTCTGCACCCCGGCGACAATTTCAGTCTGTTCGACAGTGCCCTTGCCGGGGGTTTCGGCGAAGGCGGCGAACTCCCTGCAGAAATCGCGGTACGCGTCTGAATCCAGGTATGAACGCAGTGTCGCGAGATGCCGCTGCCGCTCTTCTTCCCAGGCGTGGAGCAGGGGACGAAAGGCTGCAGCGTCATTTTCTTTCAGCGTGGCGGCGTATGTGCGCATATGTTCGAGCAGCACATCCAGATCGCGCACACTGCCGAGAACTTTCCCGGTCCGCTTGAGCGGCTTGCGGAAACGGCGCACGGTCTTCTCGGTGAATGCCCCGTCGAATACGTCGAAGGCAGAGCGCATACGCCGTGTTGCGACACGCATCCGGTGGACGATTTCAATATCTTCACCCAGTGCCTCGCTGCCCCCGTGTGCGAGCATCTCCTCGAAATGCAGGCGCAGCACCTTGCGTCCCGCCTCCGAAAAGCTGTCGAAGCGCTGCAATCCCGGTAGCTTTTTCTTCTTCTTTGTCTCCGTCGCTGCGTTCTGCGAGCCCGCGCTGGCGGCTGCGTTCTGCGAGCCCGCGCGTTCGGGTGCGTTCTCCGGCACCGACGGTGAAGTCTCCGCGATTATTGACATCCCATCGCGCTCAAACGCCTTGCGCCAGTAACGTGTACGGCTCGGAGAGAGTCCGACTTCTTCCGCGATGCTGCGTGTTTCCTTCCCGTCTGCATATGAAAGCAGGATATCTACGCGGCGCGCAATGTCGTCATCGATGTCGCCGGCGCGAAGGGCGCGCAAATGCTCCTGTTGTTCGGATGTCAGCAATGGTTCGTGTGTCTGTTTCGCTTTACCTGTTCCCGCGCGACGCGGCGGGACGTAGTCTTCGTCAAACATGTGCATGCCGCTGCGCTCGAACTGCTTGCGCCAGTAGCGTGTGCGGCTCTCGGATAATCCCACCTCAGCGGCGATTTCCCTTGTGACCCTGCCCTCGTCATACATGAGAAGCAGGCGGGCGTTGCGCTGCCGCTCGGCATCGAGTGCGGGATTGCGAAGGAGTTCCTGAAGTGCTTCACGCTGTTCTGACGTCAGTTGCATGGCGATCCTGCTGCGTGGTCTCTATTGCTGGTGACGGGAAATGCATGTATACAGAAATGCCCACCAGAATGCAACCCGCGGGTTCCGAAACAGCCGGTGGGATCCGAAACAGCCTGCTCAGCTCCGCCGTGCTGATGATGTGAATGTTTCCGAAGCAGGCCGCGGATCGTTACATTACATGATCTATGATCTGTCACAAACTATTCCCAACAATGGAGACACACTGTGAGACTTCTACTGTTCTCATTGACGGTACTGCTGTTGTGCGGGGCGCCGCTCATGGCTGAAGCGGGAGGAAACGGCGCATTTCCGTACGAGTACCGTGTTGAAACGCTGGACAACGGACTGACCGTTATCATGATTCCCATGGAATCGGGCGGACTCATGTCGTATTACAGCGTCGTGCGTACAGGTGCACGGGATGAATACGAACAAGGAAAGACGGGTTTTGCGCACTTTTTCGAACACATGATGTTTCGCGGCACGAAAAACTATCCCGCGAAAGTTTACGACCGTATGGTCACTGAAATGGGTGCGGATGCCAACGCATATACCACGGATGATTACACCTGCTACCATATGTCGTTTGCGTCGGAAGACCTGGAAACCGTCATCAAACTCGAGAGCGACCGTTTCCAGCATCTCGATTATGAGGAAGCCGCATTTCAGACAGAGGCCGGTGCCGTGTATGGTGAATACCGGAAGAACCGCAGCAATCCCTGGGCGGTGCTCTTCGAAGACCTGATGAAGACGGCGTTTACCCGCCATACGTACGGGCATACAACCATCGGTTTCGAAGCCGATATCGAGGCAATGCCCACCATGTATCAGTACAGCAGGGATTTCTTTTCCCGCTATTACCGTCCGGACAATGTCGTGCTCATGCTCGCGGGAGACTTCAACAGCGAGAATGCGATGAAGCTCATCCGCAGTTATTACGGAGAGTGGAAAGCCGGGTATGCGAAACCGGACATCACCCCGGAACCCGAGCAGAAACGGGAGCGCAGCGTCAATATCCGATACGACGGCAAGACCCTGCCACTCATGGTGGTTTCCTACAAGAGTCCCGCGCTCGACGCCGGAAACCGGCTCGTGGTCGCCGGCTCGATGCTCGGTGAACTGCTCTTCGGGGAAAGCAGCGACATCTATAAAAAACTGGTTTTGAAGGAACAGAAGCTCCAGTTCATCGGGGCGGATTTCGGATTTAACCGCGATCCCAAACTCTGGAGCATCTATGCGATGATCAAGAACGAGTCGGATATCGAGATGGTGCGTCAGGAAATTGACAAGACTATCGCGGCATTTCGCGACACGCCGGTGACGGAGAAGCAGCTCACCGATATCAAGAAGCGGCTCAAGTACAGTTTCCTCATGGATCTGGACACGCCTGATGCGGTGGCAGGCGGACTCGCGCGGTTCGTTGCGCTCACCGGTGGCATCGATGTGGTCAATACGCTGTATGCGACGTACGACCAGATTACGCCCGACGATATTCGACAGGCCGTGTCTACGTATCTGACACCCGAGAAGCGCACCATCGCAACGTTGAAGGGGAGGAAATGACCATGAAACAACTGCAAGCAATCTCAATTCTGTCCATTTTCATTATCGGACTGCTCATGACTTCCTGCAGCGTTCCCTCCTCCGAAAGCACCGTATTGCTCCCGGTGAAGGACGATCCGACCATTTCTTTCCGAATCTGGTTCAAGACCGGATCCCAGAACGATCCCGGCGGCAAGGAAGGACTGGCCGCTCTCACGGCATCCATGATGGTCGAGGGTGCAACGGAGAAACATAGCTATGAGGACATTCTCTCGGCATTGTACCCGATGGCGGCATCCTATTACGTGACTGTTGACAAGGAAATGACGGTATTTATCGGGCGTGTGCACAAAGATAATCTCCAGGATTACTATCCGTACTTCATCGATGCCCTGCTGCACCCGAAGTTTGCCGAAGACGATTTTACGCGCATCAAGACCGACATGATCAACAGTATCGAAAAGTCTCTTCGCTATTCGAGCGACGAGGAACTCGGAAAGGCGGCGTTCTACAACTTCGTCTACGAGGGTACGCCGTATGGACATCTTGATCTCGGCACGGTCAGCAGCCTCGAAGCCATCACGCTCGACGATGTACGCACCTTTTACAACACCTGGTTTACCCGTGACAACGTGGTCATCGGGCTCGGTGGTGGCTACGCAGATACGCTGGTCGCGACCCTGGAACGGGATTTCGAAATGCAGCTGCCCGAGGGGAAAACCGTGCAGCCGGGCGCACCGGCGCCGATTCCTGTCGAGGGACGCCATGTCCTTCTCGTTGAAAAGGAATGCAACGCCACCGCCATCAGCTTCGGTTTCCCGATCGATGTGCTGCGCGGGGACGAGGATTTCTGGGCGCTGGCGCTGTTCAATTCCTGGTTCGGCGAACACCGCAATTCTTCTTCGCATCTCTACCAGGTGATACGCGAGGCGCGCGGCATGAACTATGGAGACTACTCGTATATCGAGATTTTTCCCAATGGCGGCAGCAGGCACATGCCCGCACCGAATCATGCCCGCAGGCAGCAGCTGTTTGAAATCTGGCTGCGTCCCGTGCAGCATCAGCATCGACACTTCGCGCTGCGGGCGGCGATACGTGAACTGCAGCATGTGGTAGACAGTGGCATGACGCAGGAAGAGTTTGCGCTTACCCAGCAGTTCCTCGACAAATATGCATTGCACTATGCGACAACAACCATGGGCCGTCTCGGGTATGCCATCGACAGCAAATTTTACGGGATCGACGGGGACTATATCGAGATGTTCCGCCGGCACATCGCCGGACTGACGCTCGATGAGGTCAACGCCGCGATTCGCAAACACCTGCAATACAAGAATCTCCGCATTGCCATGGTGACCATGGGAGCGCAGGAGTTCGCGGATGAGCTGGCAGCTGATACACCGAGTCCTGTGACCTATGACACCCCCAAACCGGAGGAGGTTCTCGAGGAGGACAAGATCATCGAAGCCTACCCGCTCGACATCGCACGTGAGAACATTTCCATCGTTCCAGTGGAAGAAATGTTCCGTTGATATCAGCTGAAAACAGGTAAAAAGGCGGTCCGCGGACCGCCTTTTTCTTATATTGCCCAACCAACCGAACAGACGCAGCGAGGCCACAATGTCATCTCCGGCATACGTGCCACCTGAAATCCAGCGCATGGCAGTGATTGAATCCGACACTTTTCCGCACGATGCCGTCGTCGTTGCGGATCGCAGGTTGCCTGAACCGGTGCTGCGCGCGTTTCCCGATCCAATCCTTGTCGAAGCCGGAGAACGGCTTAAATCTCTTGCCAGCATCGAGGAGCTGGCCACCTCCGTCCTGCGCAGGCGCAGCAGCAAGCCGCTGACGCTTGTCGCCGTGGGTGGAGGCAGCGTCGGGGATGCCGTCGGGTTCCTGGCGAGCATACTCTGGCGTGGTGTAACACTCTGGCAGGTACCGACCACACTGCTGGCGATGGTAGATTCCGCCCATGGCGGGAAAACGGCGGTGAATCTCGGGTCCGCCAAGAACCAGCTCGGTACCTTCTATCCCGCAAGCCGCATTCTCATCGTCGAGCAATTCCTGTCGTCCCTGCCGGTACGACAGCGGCGCGAAGGGGTGGTCGAACTACTGAAGGCGCTATGGCTCGGCGACGCCGGAAGTGTGCACGCGCTGAACACGGAAATCATGCAGGAAGTGGTATTCGCACCCTGGTCCACGATATCGGCGCAGCTCGGCAACATGATCGAAACGGCGGTATCCATCAAACATCGCATCGTGTCTGAAGATCCACGCGAGGAAGAGGGGGTGAGGACGGTGCTGAATCTCGGCCACACACTGGGCCATGCGCTCGAGCTTGTTACGGGACTCGGTCATGGTGCTTCCGTGGCGTGGGGCATGGCCGCCTCCCTCCGGTTTTCCGAGCGTTTCGGGATGTCGGATCGAGACATGCAGCATTGCCGCGCGACGCTGCTGCCGCTGCTTGTTCCAATTGGCACGCTCCCTTCACGGGAGGTCCTCCATGCAGCAATGCTGCGGGACAAGAAGCGCAGCCACGGCACACTGCGATCCGTACTGCTTCACGCACCTGGTGATCCGCATGTCCATACTGATATCAGTGCTGACGACTGGATCGATGCACTCGAGCAGGAAGTGCGGCAATTTCAATCTTCTTCACTTCGTGTGTCGCTGAACAGTCCGCGCAATCTCGAACAGACGCTCGACGCCAGCAAGTCAGAACTGAACCGTGCGCTCATCATCGCGGCGCAGCGGAAGGGACGCAGCACCGTTGTGGGCAAGAGTGCAGCGGATGATGTTCGCAGTATGACGGCCGCACTGCAGCAGCTCGGCTACCCGCTTGATGAGTCGGAGAAAGGCTTTGTCTCCGACCGTGCCGCGGGTACTTCATCCCAGGCGACATCCAGCGATATGCGTACCGTGCATGCCGGTGAGGGCGGTACGACGCTTCGCTTTCTGCTTGCACTTTGCGCGACGAGCAGGACAAGGACAAAAATCGTTGTCGCACCGGCACTGATGCGGCGTCCCCATGAGTCACTCATCAACTCCCTGCGCAGCGCCGGGGCCGCCATTGAGAGATTTGATGATCTGTCGGGACAGGGATTTGTTGTCCAGGGTTGGGAGCAATTCCCTGCATCCTTCTCGGTGGATGTCGCGGAGTCTTCCCAATATGCCTCCGCGATTGCGCTGCTGGCGGCCGGATCCGAACGGCCTTTCACGCTTCGGTTGATGGGAGAGCCGGTTTCGCCGGCATATTTCGAATTAACCCTTGCGATGCTTGAGCAGGCCGGTGTAGATGTCATTCGCAAGAAGAGCCTGATTGCATTGAATCCGACAACACGGCTTGAAGAGAAACTGACGATGGATATTCAATGCGATGCGAGTTCGCGTGCGGTGTGGAGCGTCGCACACTTTCTCGGTCATCCCGCGGAGCCCGGGCGCAAGGCGCGCGTCCCGCGTCAGCCCGATTCCGAGGTGGATCAATATCTTTCTCAGCTTCGCGAAGCGAGGAGGAAGCCTGTGGAGCTTGATCTGCATGCGGTTCCTGATCTGCTCCCCGTTCTGGCTGTCGCTGCCGTGACGGTGGCCTATCCAGTGCGTTTTACAGGTGTCGCTCACCTTCGCTTCAAAGAATCGGACAGGCTTGACGGACTTGCTGCGTCGCTTCGCGCCGTGGGCATCAATGCCGTGGCTGAGGAGGCCGCGCTGCGGATTGATCCAGGCCATTCGATTCGGCCGGGGTCAATGTTTGAAACACAAGGGGATCATCGCCTGGTCATGGCCGCGGTGCTGCTTACGCTCGCTGCCGAGACGCCGCTTATCGTTACACGTCCGTGGACAGTCAGCAAATCGTACCCCGCGTTCTGGGATGACGTGCGCGCAGGCGGCTGGCTCGCAGAAGCCGTCGAGGATGACAGGCAGGGATGACGCATTCCATTATTATCATCACGATGAATCGACCTCAGACCGCCAGGCATGCTCTCGAGATGCTGCGCAGCCAACACAGGGTGCCGGACGAAGTGATACTTGTCGAAGCAGGAGAACATCGCTTCCAGCCGCAGACAGGGGAAGCGTGGCCCTTCCGGTTACAGCGACTGCAGAGCACCGCGGGGATGGCGGTGCAGCGAAACCTCGGGCTGGAATCCGCCACCGGAGACATTCTGACATTTCTCGACGACGACGCAGTGCTCGACAAGCAGTACTGTGAGGTGATCCTGGATGCATTTTCCGCCGAAGTCGATGTGGTGGGTATCGGTGGTGTGCAACAGATGGAAGCGCGGTCGGAGGGGCTCGAACTGCTGTTCCGGAAGATTTTCCTGCTGCAGACGGATCGTGGTCGAAACCGTTTCCTGTGTTCGGGATTTCCGGACTTCAATATTCATGCTTCCGCCGCGGGCGACGCCGGAATTCTGCCTTCAACCGTGCTCTCATTTCGCGCAGAAGCCGCGAGGGATATTCGCTTCGATCCCGCACTGTTTTCAGGGCGTCCCCTCGATCTGGAGACAGGACGCTGTTTCGGTGAGGATGCATGGTTTACCTCCGAGCTCTCGCAGCGCGGACGCCTGCGATTGCTTGCATCCGCCCGGTATTCGCATGTGCCCGACCCGCGCAACCGTGAAAACAGCACGGTCACCCAGGCGCTGTATGTTTACGCGATGCGCCAGCTCAGCTATCGGGAAGCGAAAGGATTGCGGCGCCGACTCTGCCGCGCCTGGGCCCTGGCAGGACTGGCTCTCCTCGCTCTACTGCAGTCGATACGATATGCGAATACCGGGTATGTGCGGGGATACGGCATGGCGATGCGGAAACCGCTTCACCTCATGGATTAGAAAACGCCCTGTCCCGGGCAAGCCGGAACAGGGCGACAAATGGAAAGGGACGGGACGCGTTCGGGATGCGTCAGTCCGTCAGATCCGTATACAGGGGGAACTTCGAGCAGTAATCCTTCACCTTCTCACGCACACCGTCGAGTACCGCTTCATCATTAATGTTACTGATGACGGTGTTCAGCATGTCGGCCACGAATTCCATGTCATTCTCACGGAAGCCACGTGTCGTAATGGCTGCGGTCCCGATGCGAATGCCACTGGTTACGAACGGTGAGCGATCGTCGAACGGTACCATGTTTTTGTTGAGCGTGATGCCGGCACGTTCAGCGGCGTTTTCGGCTTCCTTGCCTGTGACTTCCTTGTTGTGGAGGTCGATGAGCATGAGGTGATTGTCCGTTCCCTCGGAGATCAGGTTGAAACCATTGCCGACCATCAGTTCCGCAAGTCGTGCGGCATTCGCCTTGACCTGCTTCTGGTAGGTCAGGAAGGAAGGCTGCAGCGCCTCGCCGAATGCCACGGCCTTGGCGGCAATCACATGCATGAGCGGTCCGCCCTGAATACCCGGCATCACAACACTGTCGAGCACTTCCGACATCATCTTGGTGCGACCTGATTTCGGGGCGACGATACCGAACGGGTTTTCCCAATCCTTGCCCATCATGATGATACCGCCACGGGGACCGCGCAGCGTCTTGTGCGTTGTCGATGTGACGACATGGCAATGCGGCATCGGATCGTTGAGCAGCCTGGCTGCAATCAATCCGGAAGGATGTGCAATGTCGGCCCAGAGATAGGCGCCCGCGCGATCGGCGATTTCACGGAAAGCCTTGTAGTCGATGTTGCGGGGATAGGAACTCGCACCGACAATGATCAGCTTGGGTTTCTCCTTCATCGCCTTGTCTTCGACCTCATTGAGATCGATGGTGCCGCTTTCCTTGCCGACGCCATAGGAAATGATGTCGTAGAGTTTTCCGGAGAAGTTCACCGGAGAACCGTGCGTCAGGTGTCCGCCGTGTGCCAGATCCATGCCAAGTACTTTGTCGCCCGGCTTGACGAAGGTGAAGTATATCGCCTGGTTCGCCGACGCGCCGGAATGCGGCTGCACGTTGGTGTATTCCGCACCGAACAGCTTTGACAGGCGTTCGCGGGCGAGGTCTTCCGCCTGGTCAACGTACTCGCAGCCGCCGTAATACCGCTTGCCGGGGTACCCTTCGGCATACTTGTTGGTCAGTACGCTGCCGGTTGCCTCAATGACCGAGGGACTCGCGTAGTTCTCGGATGCGATGAGCTGCAGCTTGTTGATCTGGCGTTCGGTTTCGTGCTGAATGATTTCGTGAAGCTGAGGATCAGTGGATGCTAGATGCGACATGGGATATCTCGTCAATCGTGAAGGAACTTCGTGTCCGGAATACCAAAATACGAAATGTTGGCGCATCCCGAAAACAGAAGCGGCGGACCGAAGTCCGCCGCACCGGGAATCAGGATATTTGACAAAGATCAGCGAATCACGGCCAGCTGCTGGCTCGCATTAATTTCCTCACCGCCGATATTGGTAGAGAAACGCACGAAGTACATGCCCGCCGTCAGCGCTGCGCCGTTGCTGCCACGCGTATTCCATTCTATGACATGGCGTCCTGCCTGACGTAATTCACCGTCGAGCAGTGTGGCGACACACTGACCGAGAGAATTATATACCGCGAGATGAACTGTGCCCGGCACTGCCAGGGTGAAGGGAATGTTTGTGCCCTTGCCCACGGGAACCGGACTGGGGTAGGTTTGCTCGAGTGCTACCATATTGGGCTGGATCTCGGCGCTCTGAATTTCGCTGTACATCGACGTGCCGTCGGTGTCGACCTGACGCAGCCGGTAGTACACGACATTACTGTTCCCGGTTGCAACCGGGTTCTCATCAATCCAGGTATAGGTATTGGCTTCGGTGGTCGTTCCATTCCCATGGACGAAACCGATCTGCTGAAAGTTCACTCCATCGCCTCGTTCGATTTCGAAACCGAGATTGGAGGTCTCCGTCTCCGTGCGCCAGCTCAGCATCATGCTGCCGTCGGCGCGGCCGGTCACGTTGAAGGCACTCAGATCCACAGGGATGACAAGCCCCTGCACGATCTCGACGGAGTCGTTGACGTTGAGCGTCAGATCTGCATTGAAAATGCAGGACATCTGCACGTTCTGCTGGTAATTGATTGTCTTGTAGGGACGCGCATCATACAGACCCAGGGTCACGGTTCCATTCACCGTCGGGAGAATGGTCATTTCATAGCGCATGAGCTCGTAAAACCCATCGTTGAGGTCATTTCCCTGACAGTCTTTCGTCACGGTGAAGTACTGGTCCGTCACAGGAAGAGCAGACCCAGGGTTGCCGGTATGCGCGTGCTGATTGAACCAGGCCGATGTGCCAAATGCCTGACTGCGGTAGGGAGCGCCCCAGTAACCGGTATTGTATCGCTGTGATGCACCCTGAAACACCAGCTTTGAACTCGTGAACGTGAACACAGAAGAAAAACCGCCGATGCGTCCGTAGGGCGGTGCCCAGGCGTGCGATCGCGGGTATATGTCGAGTGATGCCACAAGTGAACCACCCTGCCCCTGGTTGCACACTGAACGGATACGCATGATCACGTTGTCCGCGGTGACGATCTGGGCCTGCAGTGAGGTGGTAAAGAGTACAGCAATGGCAACAGCAAGCAGAGTAGCAGCTTTGCGCATAGAAAACCTCCGATTGAAAGACAGGATCTTTCCTTCATTATATCACATTTTCAGTACATATGCATTCCGAATTCAAGAGAAAACGCCGGAAATGACGTGGAGAATATTCACGTTGTGTTCGGAATTTTCACAGTTTTTTGTGTGGAAAATCCCTCATAACAAGTGTTTACAGTGCTGACAGAATCGGCCTGGTTTTTGCATGGGTATTCGCATCCACGAGGTTCGCCGTCTTTAGCCCCATGATATAAGATGGTCGCGAGCTACAGCATTTCACTCCACCTGAGAGAGCGAATATGCAAGATGATAGTGCTTTCGAGCAGTTCCCTCCTCCGATTCTTGAAAATTCTGCGTTTGAAACAAAGCTCCTGCGGCAGCTGGGGTTGATCACATATGGTGGTGCCACCTTTGGTGAGTGCTACAGTGTTGCCGTTACCATGACGGAATGGAATCTTCCCGGCTGGGTGCAGTCGTGGGAAGAACTTGCCCAGACTGTTGAGAAGGCAGGCGACGAGGCTCTTGCAAAGGGACATGAGGTCAGCGCGAAGGAGTCTTTTCTTCGTGCGACCATCTATTACCATGCCGCTGAATATTATGCTCTCATCGGAGGAGAGGATTTTCGGCGCGAAGGTATGAAATCTGCGGATTGCTTTGAAAAGGCGATGCCGCTGCTCATGCATCATGCGGAAATCGTATCGATCCCTGGCGACACGCATAGCTACCCGTGCTACTTCTTTGCACCTGACAGCAGTGGTAAGGCGCGTCCCACTATTGTTCTCGTCCCCGGCATCGAAAGCAGCGGCGAAGAACAGTATTTCTACGCAGCCATCAGTGCAGTGCGAAGAGGTTTCAATGCCTTTGTGTTCCAGGGGCCCGGGCAGAACGGCATGATGCGCATGAATGCGGAGTCTCACCTGCGGCATGACTTTGAAGTACCGCTCAAGGATGCGCTCGATTATCTCGAAACGAGGACGGACGTGGACAACGAGCAGCTTGTCATGCTGGGAAGCGGGCTGGGCGGGTACTTCGCGTCGCGCTGTGCTGCATTCGATTCACGTATCAAAGCCCTGATTGTCAATCCACCCTTCGTCAATATTCATCGCGTGTTTCTCGCGCTGATCGGACAGCGCGCGACAAAAGTAGACGTCTCGCTGAGCGATATCCATGAGCTTCCAGACAGTATTCTCCCTACGACGATGAAATTGTTCGTTCTCAACATGTGCCGCCGCTTCGGCGTGTCACGTCTTCAGGAGCTGATACAGGCAACACGTCAGTATTCGGTGGAGGACTTGCTGTACCGCATTCACTGTCCGGTGCTCTGCCTGTATGGTGACGCGGCATATCCCGAGCTGGAGGAGCAGGCGGACATGTTTGTATCACGGGTGACGTCGGAAGTGAAAGACAGCATTCGCGTGCCATCGATTCATGTGGCGGATGCACATGACCACGTCGGCAACATTGCGCTGCTGAACCAGATGCTATTCGACTGGCTGGAAGAACGTTTCGGGGAATGACGCTGCCGATGCACGTCTGGCCGGCGGGAGGGTCACCGCCAGATGGAGGAGCGGAGGAGAACGAGGACGGTGAAAATCTCAAGCCGTCCCAGCAGCATGTTGAAGATGAGTATCCATTTCCCGGGGATGGGAATCCAGTTGAAGTTTTCAATGGAACCGACACCTGCGAGTCCGGGACCGATGTTCGCCAGGCAGGCTACGACCGCGGTGAATGCCGTGACAAGGTCGGGGACGAAGAAGGTCATCAGCAGTGCTGAGACTATGGAAAGGGAGAGGAACAGGATAAAGAACGAGACGATATTTCCAACCCGCACTTCCTCGATCGGGGTGCCGCCGACCTTGACGGGACGAATGATGCGGGGCCGCGCCATTTTAATGATCTCCCGCCAGGCGGCTTTCAGATTGATCAGTACGCGTATCATTTTCATTCCCCCGCCAGTACTGCCGGCACACCCTCCGAAGAACATCAGGACCACGAGCATAAGCCGCACTGTCGTTGGCCACACGTCGAAGTCGGCCGTTCCGAACCCCGTAGTCGTTGTGATGGATACGACCTGGAAGGCGGACTCCCGGAAACTGCCGTAGAGGGATTGTACTTTTTCTTCCTGTCCATGTACGTGCGCCGCGAAATCCTCATAGGGCACCGGGTCGTGCCGGAAGTGTGTCCGCGAATAATCCACCGATGGCAGTCCCTCCACGTACAGCATCACGGTTGCGAGGATGATGCCGACCACGATGACCACGGCGTAGAAGCGGAACTCCCTGTCGATTTTCAGCACGCGGTAATTTCCCCTCAGCACGTTGTAGTGCAGCAGGAAGTTCACACCCGCGAGAAACATGAAAACGATGATCACCCAGATGATGAATTCATTCTGGTAATAGCCGACGGAGAGATTCTTGGTGCTGAATCCTCCTGTGGCCATGGTGCCGAAGGTGTGGCAGAGTGCGTCGAACCAGTCCATGCCGCCCAGCATCAGCAGCACTGTTTCCACGAATGAAAGCAGTGCGTATACACCCCAGAGTATGCTCGCGGTTTCGGCCAGACGCGGCTGCAGGCGTTCGGTGGTGGGACCCGGTACTTCGCCCTTGAACATGTGGTAGCCGGATACGCCGAGCGCGGGGAAGATGACCAGGGCCAGCGTGACGATACCCATGCCGCCCAGCCAGTGGGTGAGACTGCGCCAGAACAGCAATCCGCGGGGCACCGCCTCAATGTCGGTGAGAATTGTCGAGCCTGTCGTGGTGAAGCCCGACATGATTTCAAACACGCCGTTGGTAAAGGCGTGCATAATGCTGTAGGCAGTGAATTCACTGGTCTGTGAGAGGAAATGAATGAAGAATGGGACACTGCCGAAGATGGCCAGCACGATCCATCCAAGCGTGACAATGGCGAAACCCTCGCGCACCGTCTGCGTACTTCGGTTCTTCTTGTAGATAATGGCGAACAGCGTACCGAAGAAAATGGCCGCAATGATGGCGATCCAGAAGCCGGCGAACTCAGGCGCGACGAAGTGTTCGCTGGCTGGCATGTGCTTGACGTCGAACCAGGCGATAATTGCCGGTGGAACCATCGCGAGTCCCATGACCTGCAGCAGGCGGGCGACACCGTACAGTACCGTTCGTTTGTGCATCGCTTACAGTTCCGTATCGTTCGTACCAAACAGCTTGCGGACGCGGCGGATCCCCGCGCTGCGGGTGAAGACAATCACCAGGTCCCCGGCTTCGAGTACCGTATCACCCGTCGGAATCATCATGACATCGTTGCGCAGCACCGCACCGACAATGGACACCCCGACAGCCTTGCGCCAGCTCTCTTTCAGCGGTTTCCCCGCGAGTTGTGAATGTGATTCCACGCGGAGCCGGAGTACGTCGATGTCGGATTTCTGTATATGCAGGGAGGAACTGACATATCCCGGGAGCACCGCATTGAGAATTCCGTTCGCGGTCAGCTGACGGGGATTGATAATGTGATTGATGCCGATGGAGAGGAAGAGGTCGGTGTGCTGGTCGTCGTTGACAATGGCGATGACCTCGCGTGCGCCTTCCGATTTTGCGAGCAGGCATGCGAGCACGTTCTCATCGTTTCCCTCCGACGCCGCGATGAAGAAATCCGCGAATCGCACGTTGGCTTCCTTGAGAACGTCGACATCATCACCATTACCATGCAGTACGTCGATGCCATGCAGTTTCGCCGCTGCAAGATTTCCGTGCTCAAGGTCGGGATCGATGAAGGTCACCAGATCCATTTCTTTCTGCAATGCGAGAGCGATGTTGACGGAGGTGAGCGTGTTCCCGAACACAATTGCCTTCTGCTTGCTTCCGGCATCGACCCCCATCAGGGTGAGAAAATCCGTACGGGCTTCGCGTGGAAATATGAACAGCGGCTTGTCGCCGGGCGCGACCATGGTATCCCCACGGGGAATAATTACCTGGTCGTCACGGATAATGGCAACGACCAGAAGAGAGCCGCCCCGGGGATCGTTGCGAAGCTCTATCAAGCTGCGATTCGCAATGGGCATGGTCTCGGTGATCGTGTAGCTTCGCAGAAGGATCGACCTGCGCGAGAAATCCTGCGCATCGATGGCAAAAGGGGTTTCTATATAGTTGAGTACCGCACTCAGGGTGTTTTCCTCGGGATAGATCACTTTTGTGATCCCGAATTGTTCCGGCTTGAGGCGCTCGGATCCGGCAATGAAATCCATGTTGCGAATGCGTGCGATTCGATGCGGCACTTCATACTGACGCGCAATCATGCATGCGGTGAGGTTGACCTCGTCAACGGGAGTCGCGGCAATGATCATGTCGGCGTTCTGGAGGCCTGCATGCTCGAGATCCTGCGGATTGCTGCCGGACCCATTGACCACCAGCACATCGAGCTTGTCTGCGATCTGCTCGCCACGCTGAACGTTTTGTTCGATGACGGCGATGTCGTGTCCCTGGCGCAGCAATGCCTCAGCGAGACTGCTTCCGACAAGGCCGGCTCCGATAATGATAATCTTCATGAAGGGGAAAACCCGGCTCGTGATGCAA
The DNA here is from genome assembly GCA_020444325.1 of bacterium. NCBI lineage: Bacteria > bacterium. The sequence goes on along the minus strand of JAHLLD010000007.1, from coordinate 40,678 downwards.
CGAGCCGTAATATACGGTCCATGAGAGGAACATGCGACCGTCTCATGTGCGCCAAAACGCCGTAAGTGCATTCAAGCACGGCATGCCGTATCTTGTGCCTTTACGTGCCATGTAAGTCTGAGGTAAATATGCAGATGATCAAGAACAAAGTGCAGCAGGCGGTAGAAATCCTGCAGGAAAAGAAGGTCGACATGTGGCTCACCTTCGTTCGCGAAAGCTCCAGCATGCCCGATCCAGCCATTGATATGGTTGTCGGACAGCATGCGACGTGGCAGACAGCGTGGATCATCTGCAGGGACGGTGAAACCATTGCCGTGGCGGGCAGCCTGGATATCGCATCAATAGAAGACAATCCCGCCTATGGCACCGTGGTTCCGTACGTGCAGGGGATCAAGGATGAATTGCTCGCGGTGCTCAGACGGAAGAAACCCCGCCGCATTGCGATCAATTATTCGACGGACTCCGTGATGTCTGACGGATTGACGCATGGCATGTACCTGCTGCTCACATCGATGCTTGAGGGAACGCCTTACGCGAAACGGCTTGTCTCCGCGCAGGAAATCATATCGGCATTGCGGGGAAGGAAGACGGAGGCGGAAATCCGCCACATGCGCAAGGCGATTCGACTGACGCTGGACATCTACCATGAAGTGACCGGCTTTCTCGCTCCCGGCAAGAGTGAGCAGGATGTGGCAAATTTCATTCTCGGCCGTGTGAAGGACCATGGGGTCGATTTGGCGTGGGATCGAGACCACTGTCCTGCAGTGTTCACGGGGCCCGATCACGCCGGCGCGCATTACGGTCCGACACGAAGAAAGATCCGGGCGGGACATGTCCTCAATATTGATTTCGGTGTCAAGGTCAACGGCTATTGCTCAGATCTTCAGCGTACATGGTATATCCGCCGAAAGGGTGAGAAGCAGGCACCGCCGGAAGTCCTGCATGGCTTCAACGTCATCAAGGATTCCATTCGCCTCGCTGCTGAAGCGATGCATCCGGGCGCAGTGTCGTGGAAAATTGACGCCGTCGCAAGAAACCACATCACCGGGAACGGATATCCCGAATATCCGCATGCCCTCGGACACCAGGTGGGGCGCGCGGCGCATGACGGGGGCGTCGGACTCCTTCCGCGATGGGAGCGCTACGGAAAACTGCCGTTCGGAAAGCTGGAAACTGGTCAGGTGTTTACAATTGAGCCGAGATTGCCTATTGAAGGGTATGGCGTAGCGACAATTGAGGAAATCGTTTGGCTCACCGCTGAAGGAGCGAAATTCCTCTCGAAACCGCAGCGCAGCATTTATCTCGTGTGATGTGTTCCCCGGAATCTCTGCAACCAATGCACAGCTTCTGCATCATACCTCAACACGATCAGATAGAGATTGCCCATGCATATAGCAAAGAAAATTTTACCTCTCGCACTCGGCGCCCTCGCAGGCTTCGCTTACTGGTATTTTATCGGCTGCATCAACGGCAGCTGTCCCATTACCGGGAAGTGGTATACCAGTACGCTTTACGGCACACTGGTTGGGGCCTCCTGGCTGCTGCCCGGCAAAAAGAAGGTTGTCCCGGCGGATTCGAATGCTGTGTCAGCTGATTCGAATGTTGTGTCAGCGGATTCAAATGCTGCCCCTGCGGATCAGAACCTCGAGGGTAAGAGTAATAATTCACATGAATCGTAACTGAAAGACGTTATCATGCCTGTTTTCGAGTATACCTGTCAGGATTGTTCCACCCGTTTCGATGTATTTCACAAAGGGGCCGAGGATCCGGAGCGGATTCAATGTCCCTCGTGCGCATCGCGTTCTGCGGTGAAGCAGTTTTCCTCTTTCTCCGCCTCCGTCGGGAGCGGTGCATCGGGATCCGCATGTGAAAGCGGTGCCTGTGACATCCCTGCTGCCTCGAGTCCATGCGCCGGAGGGATGTGTGGATTGCAGTAGCAGCCGGATGAGAACATCTGCAGATTTTTTTCGGTCCCAGCAGCCGGAATTGAAGAGAGCTCCATGAAGGAGCTCTTTTTTTCTATACACGGTGGTTCTGTTACTTGATGCGTTTCCGTATGCCGGCCGCCCCGTGGCCGGAGACATAGTACAGCGTTTTCTCTCCCTTGACAATGACCGATCGGCCGGACTTCCTATCGACGTACCATTCCGAAGCTTCGGTTGCGGCCTGCAGTCCGCTCTGACGAAGAAATTGCTCCATGTCCCTGTGCGACCGGAAAGTCATTACCGCGGCGGTTGTTTCTCTTCCGGTCTTTCCGAACCGCGCGTATTCCATGTCGAAGCGCTCAATTCCCTCCAGAAATTCTGACCATGCAGGCAGTGCGCTCTGCAGCGCAAGTGGACCGTGCAGGTACAGCAGCTTCTCGAGTCCCGGGGAAAACGGTCCCGAACGGAACAGTTCGTTCGGGCGATAGTCCTTTCCTCCCGCTCGCTTCAGAAGAGCTTTCGCCGCTTTGAGTGCTGCCTGGCGGGTTTCCTTGCTGCGATCGTATGGGATGACGGATATCAGGTATTTGCCGCGAGCAAAGAGAATCTGTTCGGGCCGGACGCAGCTCCAGCGTGCGTTTGCGACGAGTGTGCCCGTACAGGTCCCACGCAGAACGGAAAACATACCGAATGCCGCGCGTGGGGACAGCATTTCGTAGACGTCTACCTGCATCTCATGATCGGCTTTGCTGCAGCGCTGTGCTGTGACTTGCCGGAAACCGAATTCACGGTAGAGCTCGGCACCGCCATTGATGTATCCATAGAGCTGTCCGGCATTGTAAAAGTCGGGATCGCCTATGATCCAGCCCGGGAGATCCCGTTCAATCACCAGCGGTCCCCCGGCAGTGAGCGTCACAGTATGAAGAAAAAAGATCAGGGGAAGAAAAAATCTCATGAGAGGTCGATACGTGAGTGATTGATCTGTTCAGTGGTCGCAGTGCCGAGGCCGTATTCCTCGGCGAGTTCGAGGAAGCGCCGGGCACGTTTTGACGGGGATTCCTGCACCTTCATTTCGAGCCGCTTGGCCTCGACGATTGAGAGTCCGATGCTGTCGACGGCAACGGGGTCAGTCCCTGCCAGCAGTCGATGATAGGGTATGATGAACTGTGGATTCGCACCCGGACCACCATGGTAGCAGCCGGTGAGTCCGTCGACGATATTGAGCACCACCTTATCCCGCAGCGGCGGGAAACAGGGGACCTGCGCGCAGGTCTCCGCCCAGAGCGGTTTGTGCAGCCTTCCGGTATTGGTCACCGCCCCGTAAGCAAGGTTCTTGAGACACAGCGTCACCGAACTTCCTGCGTTTTTCAGCACCGGGAGGTTGATGATTTTATCCACTTCTTTCGTCACGATGCTGCTGAAATAGGAATGGCGTCCCTCATTGACCATGTAGGGCAACGTCTCCTCGTCATACGCATCCTCGCAATCGGCCCAGTACGACCATTCTCTGTCGATGCGCTGCTCACTGTAGAGCTTCCCCTCTGCATCGCGGAAACTGCCGTTTGCATCCTTGCATTCCGTCCCGCGCAGCTTGATGCCCGGGAATGCGTCAGCGGTAAAGCCTGCATCCTCAAGCTGAAACTCTCTGCGGTCCCATATCATGATATCGCTGCGCTTCATGCCGGCAGACTCGAGTTGCGCAATCAATGCGGCCACGAGAACCGTGCTGGTTGACAGCAGCTTTCCCGCTACCGGATTGACCTTGAGTCCGATGCGCTCACCCGGCGCGACAAACTGCCGCCATGCCGCGTTGATGTCCTTTTCACCCGTCAGTGCGCAGATGGCTTCACGCAGCATCCTGTCGCAATGTGCGGCATCATGCCCGGTATCGTTTACCGCAGCTGGGTCAAACACTTCGACCACGCTGCCGGGATATTTCCCGGGCATGGAAGCGGGTACCCTTGGGTACTTGAGTGCTTCCTCGATGTTTGTTGCGGGTGTGTCGTCATCAATCAGTGCAGCACGTGCCGTGCGGGGTGCGGAAGACAGTGCGAGCGCGGCGCTTCCAATGCCCACACTCCTGAGAAAACCACGTCGAGACGTCAATGCCATACCAGAGCCTCCTTTTTTCCTATGTACGCAACTTCACCGGATTATGCAATATGTGCATATCGCATGAGGAGCGATGCCTGCATGTCGAAGGGGGCGTATGAAAAGGAAAAGCCTCCCACAGCTGCGGGAGGCCACTCCTGAAAATCTATGTAAAGTCTGACTGGTTGCTGAGTTCTTGTTGCGCAGCGCGAGGAATTACCTGAGCGCGAGGACTTACCTGATCTCAGAGTTCGCGCTGGACCGTGGCGAGGAAGCTGTCATCCTGCCTGTCCGAATCCCACTTCTTCGCGAGTGTTGCGCAGTGGCGGGCCACACGCTCATCCGAATCATACTTGGCGCGGCGCTCTACGGCGAAACGTCCCAGTTCAGAATCGAGGTGGTACAATGCCAGCGCGGCAAGGATGCGGAATTCCGGTTTCTCGTCATTCTTCAACGTTTCCATCAGTGGGATGGTAGCGTAGCTCATGTCGTATGAGGGGTAGGTCTTCTTCATGTCGATCAGCAGCTGCATTGTCGCCGCGCGCACATCCAGTGAGGAGTGGTGGAGATTCGCGAGCACATTTTTCTTGATCATTTCCTGCTGATGGTCCGAGAGCGGTTTGGCATCCTGGGCCTGGGTCATCGAGGTGGTGGCGAGCACGAGCACAAGGGTAAGCACCGAAAGTGTTGCTTTCATTCTATCATCTCCTTCACAAAACGTTGTCTGATGTTGGACTCGGGTATGTGTACGCAGTCCCGCGGCGAGAGTTGCAGTGATACGAAAAAAAATATTTTTTGGATTCTATTCGGGGAGTGACAACGCAGATGCAGTGTCTGAAACAACCGTTTCGTCATTCTGCGCGATTTGAGGCTGCGTGTCTTCATCTGCATCCCAGAATTCAGAGATGCGTGCACAGTTTCGTGTGACCCGTTTGGAATCGTCATAGATGACGCGGCGCTCAACCGCGAAGCGTCCCCTGCGATCACCGATATGATAGAGCGCCATGGCCGCAAGGATACGCATCCCTTCGTCGTCGTGACTTTTCAGGATGTGCATCACCGGGAGCTGGGCAAACCCCAGGTCCATTTCCGGATGCAGTTCCTTGAGATCGATGATGAGCTGCAGCGCGTTTTCCCTGATATCCTGGATACGATGCTGCAGATTCTGCAGAATGTTTTCGGCAATGCGCTGCTGCTGCTTTTCAGAGAATGGTGCGGGACCGGACTGTGCCTGGACCGGTGTCGTGCAGAATAAGCAAAGCGCTGCCAAAGCGATGATGGCTTTCATGATAAACCTCCGGCAACAAAATCTGTCAATGAAATATGACGTACTGCTGGATGGTACGGGAGAAGGGAACGCAAGTTTCAGGGGCAGGCCCTTGTGGAGGAAGGTACCGGAAAAATGCCCTCCCTACCGGCGCCGGCGAATGAGCAGGGGCATGTGGTTCCCTTCACTGCCGGTAAGTACTGCACGGCTGTTCCTGCTGTAACAGACAGCCTCGGACTGTGGGAGCGGAGGATAGGTGAGTGTGACGCTGCTGTCGGCCGCGAGCAGTTCACGCAGTGTGGAGGCGGAGGGACCGTACTGCTCGATGACACCACCATAGCAGCGCAGCAGCATTGCGCCATGGTCGGGACGATAGTCTGCCGCGGTAACCTGGCGCAGGAAACCGAGTGAGAATGGAAGTGAGACCACGGCATGACGCAGGCACAGACCGCTGCCCCCACTGCCCGGCCAGTCAGCACGGTACACCCCGGCTTCGAACCCCGTGGTTTTTTCGACAAGCAGCACGGCGCCGTCTCTGCTGTCCACCATCAGCGCCTCGCTGTCACGCGGACCGTCCTCATACGTGAATACGGCCTCACTGAATGCTGCGCTTATCTCGCGGTTTCGCCACTGCGGTTCAACCGCGGGTTCGACGAGACGAATCACGCGAACGTCCGAACGGTTCGCAGCATTATCGCCGATATCCCCGACATACAGCCAGGCTGTATCGTTTCTTTGTACGCTGGCGATGTCTTCCCAGTCCACATGCGAGGCACCGGACAGGAGACAGACGGCGAGGGTGTTTCCAGCTGAGTCGACAGCAAATAGCCGCGCCTCGTCACCACTGTCATTGTGCAGCCAGTAGATTCCGTCGCTACGGCGGGATGCAGCAATCCCGGAGAGTTCGAGGATGCGCTCATCGGAGAGGACACAGAGTGTATCTGCCGCATCGTACACGACGGCGGTATCGGCATCGTTCGTCGTGTCGGGAGGAGAGGATGGGGTATCATCACAGGCGGTGAATTGCAGGAGCAGGACGCTGAGTGCGATTATGAGGATGGGGCTGCGATAATTATGCATGCGACGGTGGTACTCGGGTGGGACGGTGGTATTCAGGTACAGAGGTATCGCGTGCAATATACGGGTTTGCGATGGACACGAGGCATTTTGGAATTCGCTCAAGTGGTGGATACTTTGTGCCGATGAAACGGACACCCCTGGCGATCATCTTTATTATCACCTTCATTGACCTGCTGGGATTCGGGATTGTCATACCGATCATCCCATCCTATGCCGGCAGTGCATTTGATGCCAGCGACGTGACAATCGGCTTCCTCGTGGCTGCATTCTCCTTCATGCAGCTGCTTTTTACCCCCGTGTGGGGGAGGATGTCGGACAGATTCGGCCGCAGACCCATTCTGTTGCTGGGACTCGCCCTCACGGTAATCAGCTATATCCTTTTCGGTCTCGCAACTTCACTGGCCACGCTGTTCATCTCCCGCCTGCTCGGCGGCGTTGGCGGTGCGAACATCTCCGCTGCACAGGCGTATATATCTGATGTCACCCGGCCCGAAGAGCGTGCAAAAGGCATGGGATTGATCGGAGCGGCATTCGGACTCGGCTTTGTATTCGGTCCGTTTCTCGGCGGCGTCCTGGTTGAATACGGCTATGACGTGCCGGGATTCGCGGCAGCGCTGCTTTCCCTTACCGCGCTGGTGACAGCCATTTTCGCATTGCCGGAGTCGCTGTCGCCTGAGGCGCGTGGTGAACACCGTTCGGCGGAGTTCAGTTGGGATATGCTCATCGCAGCGCTGCGCAAGCCACGCGTCGGTGCGCTGCTGATGCTGTTCTTTCTCATCACGTTCGGGTATGCGAATATCTATGCCACGTTTCCGCTGATCTCCGTGCGGGAATTCGGATATAGCGACAAGGGCGTTGGCTACCTGTTCGGCTTCATCGGAATAATCGGGGCAGTGACGCAGGGCGGCCTGATTCGCAAGCTCTCCGCCCGTTTCGAGGAACGCTGGCTCTTTCTCATCGGGTCGCTTCTGGCCGCTATCGGACTCGCGGCAATTCCTTTTTACCATGGCACCGCGCTGCTGCTGATCGTACTTGCGGTACTCTCGGTGGGAACCGGCATTATGACCCCGAGCTGTCTGAGCCTTATTTCCCGTTATACCGACGCCCGACAGCAGGGCGGCATCCTGGGTATCAACCAGGCCATGGGCGCACTGGCCCGCGTTCTCGGGCCGATCTGGGGGGCCTTCGTATTCGATGCCTTCGGTACGAGCTGGCCCTTCCTGACCGGAGGTATCGTCCTGTTGGCGGTGTTCGTCCTCGTTCGTCGAAGTCTGTGGTAAAATCTTCTGCAAGCTCGTATTTTTCATGCATCACGAATTATTGATTTGATCATGCTGCGATATATCCTCCCGCTTCTGCTGCTTCCCCTTTTTCTGCGTCCGCTGATCGCCGATGTCACCTCCATGACCATCGTACACGACGGCAAACGCGCAACCATACCCGCGTTTCTCAATGAGGGCGTCCTGTATTCCTCGCTGACCGAGTTTGCTGCGACGTTTTCCCTGAAGACCTATGTCAACAGCGAAACGCACAAGATGGAGGTTCGCATCGGCGAGTACCGCCTCAAACTGGCGGATGGCAATCCCTTCGTTGTCGTCGTAGATCACAACAAGAATGTGATCAGTGAAGTGTATCAGCTTCCTGTGGACGTCGTACGTACGCAGGTGGCGTATTATATGCCGGTTTCGTCCATTCTCCCGCTGCTGAGCCGGGTCTGGGGGAAAAGCCTGCTGCTCGATCGCAGCAGTGCGCAGCTGACGGTCACCACGACCTCACGTCCCACTGCACGCGTCACAGGTACACCCACCGCAGGTACGACGAGTCCATCGGAATCGGTTGCCCGGACTGCGCAGACGGAAAAAACTGACACAGCGGACGAACTGGCGCCGGCTGATATCGCTGTGGAAAAAGCCTCCGTGTATGATATTTCACGTATCAGCGTCGACACCAGGAAGAATGGCACACTTATTCGTCTTCATACAAAGAAGGCGTTGAAGAAATACGATGAGAAGCTCCAGGACAATACGCTGACCGTGACGGTGGAGAACGCCTCCGTCGATGCGAATGAGCTGCGGCAGACACCCACCGACGGAGAAGGAATCACCGAAGTGAAGGCCGAACAGCTGGGGCGGAATGCCCGGATCAGTTTCACGCTCAACGACACCTATACTTCGAGCCAGATCAGCCGGGATGTCAAAACCGGGGACCTGCTTATCGCTCTCTTCAAGAAGGTGGAAGTCAACAAGATTCTGAAAGAAGAAAAACAGCAGGATGCTTCACGGAGCAAATGGAAACTTGACTGCATTGTCATTGATGCGGGGCATGGAGGGAAAGACCCGGGCGCCATCGGTGTCTCGGGCCTGAAGGAGAAGAACGTGACCCTGGGGATCGCACTCAAACTCGGCAAACTCATTGAACGCAAGATGCCAGGTGTGAAAGTGGTATACACGCGAAAGGACGATACGTTCATTCCCCTCGACGAGCGCGGGCAGATTGCAAACGCTGCCAAGGGAAAGCTCTTCATTTCCATTCACTGTAATTCAACGGAAAAGCGCCCTTCGTCGGCCAAAGGTTTCGAGGTATACATTCTGCGTCCCGGTCGCACCAAGGAAGCGATCCGTATTGCAGAGTTTGAAAACTCCGTGATCAAGCTCGAGAAGAATTATCAGGAGCGGTACGCGAAGCTTACCAATGAAAGTTTCATTCTGATAAACATGGCGCAGAGTGCGTACGCGCGCTTCAGCGAACGCTTTGCCGAACTGCTGCATGAGCAGGTGCAGGACAGCAAACAGCTGCGCAGCAAAGGGGTCAAACAGGCGGGTTTTTATGTGCTCGTCGGGGCATCCATGCCGAGCGTGCTGATCGAAGCCGGTTTCCTCTCGAATACGAACGAGGAAAAATTGCTTTCCACGCGTTACGGGCAGCAGCACCTGGCCAATCTTTTTTACACGGCCATTGAGAATTACGCCAGGGAGTACGAAAAAAGCCTGAAAGAGTGAGACGGGGCCCATTCTCCCTTGACTTTGCCGCACTTCCTCGATACTATGAAAGCACACCTTTTATCCTGATTCAAAGGAGTGCCGTCATGCGCAAGACCTTCCGTTGTGCCTGGTGCTTCGAGATCAACGAGATCTTTGTGGATCTGTCTGCAGGGGAGGATCAGGTCTATGTCGAAGATTGTCAGATCTGCTGCAGACCCAACACCATCCATATTCGTATCGATGTCGAAAGCCGCAAGGTCACGCTCGAAAATGAACCCGAGGGCTGAAGAATTTCATAATTCGGAAGCCGTATCAGCCGGTTGCAGGCGCGCAAGCTCAACAGCGATGCAACTGTCCATAACGACCTGCATCCCGGCGCGTTCTGCGCGTTCCGCTGCAGCGTAGTCGACCACGCCGAGCTGTGTCCACAATACTTTTGCTCCGACGGCGATAGCGTCATCGACGATATCGCTGACATGTTCAGAGCGTCTGAAGACATTGACAATATCAATGGGAACCTCCACGGCGTGGAGGTCCGGGTACGATCGCAAACCCTGCCAGCTCTCAATGGCCGGATTCACGGGAATGACCGTATACCCGTGCGCCCGCAGTCCTTCCGCGATGCCATAGCTTGTTCGATGGGGTTTGTCAGAGAGTCCGACTACGGCGATTGTGCGCGCCGTGCGTAAAATGGAGGGGATGTGTTCGTTCATGTGCGATATTTTTTTTGTGCAAAACTGCTGCTCCCTTCAAAATAGATTCTCCTTCACCAATACGAAAACCGTTTCCCATTGCATTGACATTCCTGCCGGCCTGCAGTAGTTTTTGTCTACTTTACCGGCACGCGATACCTTTCCATCCCGGTTCATGCACTTTAACAGAGCTCCGCGAGGTACCCATGCGCAGTTGTTCCATTCTTTTTTCATTCATGCTTCTGGCTCTTTTCCTTCTGCCATCGTATGTCGGCGTTGCGCAGGGCTCGCTCATTCATCATGAAGGTGACGAGCAGCGGCAGGCACAGACGGAAAACGCACGGGCGCGCTTCGAGTATTTCTATAACAGGCTGACCTGGCCGGATGGCAGCATCCCCGTCGGCGCGCGCGCGAAAGCGTTTGAGAAGATGCAGTCCATGCCCGCGTATTTACCGGAGGCAAACACCTCGCTGCGCAAGCGTTCCGCCGAAGATTTGACCTGGGAGAATGTCGGGCCGAACAACATCGGGGGACGCATTTTCGCACTCACGCTCAATCCGCTGCGTCCCGAAACCATGTTCGTCGGTGCTGCGGACGGAGGCGTCTGGCGGTCATACGACGCCGGTCTGCACTGGGAATCCGTTTCCGATGACTTCCCGACACAGTCGATGGGTTCCATCGTAATCAATCCTGTCGATACCAGTGTGATCTATGCTGCAACAGGTGATGCCAGTTTCGGGTCGCATTCTTTTGACGGCGCCGGCGTGTTCAAGAGCACCGATGGTGGCGACAGCTGGTTCGAAGTTGGGGAGGGAAGTCTGCCTGAGTATGCCAAGGCAAGCGATATGGCCATCAATCCCCTCAATCCCGACATGCTGTACATTGCGGTGCCGGATGGTATTCGTGATCCGTCGCAGATGGGAATCTGGCGTTCGACGAACGGGGGAATGGACTGGAGTCTCGTACTCACGGGACGCATGACGGATATCGTCATCAATCCCCAGAACCCCGACGTGCTGTATACCGTGTCGAGTAAAATATTCGGCTCGCTGACAGCGGACCGCTATGGATTGCAGAAAACCACCGACGGCGGAGATACCTGGATGCAGGTGGATATCGGTGTCACGGATTCATTGATCGGCAGGACCGGCATCGGTATCTGTGACAGTAATCCTGACGTGCTGTATCTTGGCGTTTCGGAGGTGACCGGCGACGGGAGAACACCGCTGCTCGGCGTATTCAAAACTACGGATGCCGGTGGCAGCTGGAACAAGCTCGACGTGCCGTTCGACTATATGATTTCCCAGGGATGGTTCGACAATATCATCGGCGTGCATCCCGGCAACCCGGACATTGTTTATGCCGGCGGTGTCAAGCTGATCCGATCCTCCGACGGCGGTCAGAGCTGGGAGCGCATCGCCGACCAGCTGGCAGGTGGTATTCTGCATGTGGATCAGCATGAAATTACGTTCGATCCTCTGCACCCGGACCGCGTGTACGTCGGGAATGATGGCGGGCTGTTCCTGCTGACCGATGCGGGGAAAACGCTGGAAAAGCGGGATCTCGGACTTTCCATTACACAGTTTATCGGTGGCGACATGTATCCGGGCACGGATGCCCTGGTCCTGGGAGGAACTCAGGATAACGGTACGCTGCTCTCAGATGATCCCGCACCGGATTTCGATCTGGTTCTTTACGGGGACGGGGGACACGGCTACATTAATCCTTCACAGCCGAACATCATGTATACCACCCAGGAACGTCTCAAACTCTGGCGCTCCGAAGATTTCGGCAGAACATGGACCTGGGCGATCGGTGATCTTCCGAACGAGGGGTCCCTGTTCTACATCGCGTATGCGATGGATAAGACGAACCCTGACGTGCTGTATCTCGGGACCTACCGCATGTACAAGACCTCGAATGGCGGGAAGACCTGGCAGCAGCTGCAGACCTGTCTCTTCAACGCAGGCGGGAGCTGCTATTATATCACCGCTGTCGACATCGCACCTTACGATGCAAACATGGTTCTCGCCGCAGCACCCGGACAGACCGCGGTGTCCACGAATGGCGGACTGACCTGGAACGTGAACTCCGGGCAGTTGCCTGTGGCCTCCTGCAGCGCGTTCCGGACATTCAATCCCGGCGAAATGTACGCAACGTTCAGTCGTTATGAAGTTGAGAAAGTCTGGAAGTCCTCGGACGGCGGCGCGAACTGGACGAGCATCAACGGAAACCTCCCGGACGTCCCCGTGAACGATGTCCTGAAAATTGATAACACGCTGCTGATCGGTTCCGATCTTGGTGTCTTTGTCAGTGAAGACGAAGGCGCAACCTGGTCACCCCTCAACGATGGAATGCCCGCGGTTTCGGTGCAGCGCCTGCTCTTCCAGGAAGAAACCGGTATTGTGCGTGCCATTACGCATGGACGCGGGGTGTATGACATGCAGTGGGTCACACCGGAGCAGAAAGTTCCTGAGTTCCGTTCGCGTCCCGACACCACGACGCTGGCGGTGTTTCAGCCCTTCGTCTACGCTCCGGTCGTGGAAGCCTGGCCTCAGCCTACCTATCGACTGCTCGAGGCACCGCAGGGTGCGAGCATCGATCCGGTGCTCGGTATCGTGCGATGGACGGCAAGTGATCTGATCACGACCTTCACCATCGAAGCCACCAATGTGGCAGGCAGCACGACGCAGACCTTTTCGCTGCAGACGGCGGATGTCATTTCCACGGAATGGGAAATCGTCCAGCCGCAGAGACTGGACGCCCAGGTCAATCACGCGTTCGTCGCGGAAGACCGCTCACTCTGGCTGGCCCGCGATACTTCGCGCATTTCCGTTTCGACAGATGCGGGACAGACGTGGACGCATATGGAGCTCCCTGAAACAGAAGCTTCCGTGCTCAGTATATTCGCTCTCGACCGGAACACCGCGTGGGTGGGGACCGGTGGTCCGCAGAGTCTTGTCAATACAGGCAGCGGCCATATCTGGAAAACCACGGACGGAGGACAGAGCTGGACCGATCAGCTTTACGGCATCGATTCACGCTTCGGGAACCTGTATTTCTGGAATGCGAATGAAGGGATTGCCGTGACGCAGGGCGCGCGCGACAGTGCCGATGTCTTTGTCACGAGCGACGGCGGCGGCAGCTGGGCTCACATGGCCGAGCGTCCCCTCGCCCGCATCCCGCTTTACAACACACTGACTTTCGCCGACCGGGATAATGGCTGGTTTGCCTCGTCCAACGTGTATGAAAACGACGACGCAAACGTGCTGCGGACTACAGACGGCGGGCGGACCTGGGAACTGAAGGGCGCGGGTACGGGAATCGGATACGTCTCGGATATCGCCTTCCTCGATCCCATGAAGGGATGGTTCGTTGATGAAATATCCCGGCGTGTCAAGCGCACGGTGGCGGGCGGACAGCGCTGGGTTTCCGCATTCTACCCCATGAACGGAGAACGCCTCGTCGGCGTATCAGCTGATCCCGTCAGTCGTGTGGTGTGGATTCTGAGCGATCAGCACGCTTGGGTCAGTGCCGACGAGGGAGGAACGTGGACGAAAACGACGCTCATCCCGGCAGGCGCCATGCAGTCTCTCGTGTTTGCGGATTCCCTGCAGGGCTGGGCGGTGACGAAGAACGGTATCGTCGAACATCAGATCGGAAATCCGCTGGTGACTTCAGTTGCCGGACAACCGCTGCCCGCGGATCCTGCTCTTGGCAGTGCTTATCCCAATCCCGTCACGGCCGTCACGGACGCCGTGATGCTGCCCTTCCGCATGTCCACCGAGGGCAGCGTGCGCATCACAATCAGCAACGCTGCAGGACAGGAGGTTGCAACGCTGCTCGATCGCAGCATGCAGCCCGGGGACCACGTGAGCGTATGGGACCCCCGTGGATTCAGTAACGGTGTCTATTTCGTGACCATGCGGACCGGCAACAGGGCATTTACCGGACGCCTCGTCCTCGCGCGCTGATCCGGCATATCGCAGGCGGATCCGGCTTACAACGATTTATTGAAACGCCTCCGGGATACTGTCCCTGAGGCGTTTCCTTCTTTATATTACTGTTTGAGTCCCCGTCACCATCACATGAGTACCTGCCATGTGCAATCCCCGCTTTCGTTTCGCTCTTGCTGCTGCCATGCTGTTTATTTCCGGAACTGTCGCCTACGCGCAGCCCGCGACACTGTTCGATGACGGCAGCGCAATTCCCGCCGTCAAACCTCCCAATCCCGCTGCACGCGCCGCATATTTTCACGATCGTGTCGCAAACGCGGAGGGACACATCCCCGTTGGTGCGCGGGCCCGCGCATGGAAAAAGGCACAGGAGAATCTTCCCCTGTTCGCACCCGGCGGTGGAAGCACGGTGATGACAGAGATGACGTGGACCAACGTGGGTCCTTCAAACATCGGAGGGCGCATCATTACCGTCGCGTCAAATCCCCTCAACCCGTCCACCATCTATATAGGTGCGGCCGGCGGGGGAATATGGAGAAGCTATGATGCAGGACTGCACTGGCAGCCCGTTTCGGAATCGTTGCCTACGCAGGCGATGGGAGCGCTCGTCATCAATCCGCAGGACACGGCAGTGATTTATGCCGGGACAGGGGAGGCCAGTTACGCGCAGCGCACCTTTGATGGTGGAGGCATGTTTCGTTCCACCAATGGAGGAGACAGCTGGGAAGAAATAGGTGTGGGTACGCTGCCACCATACTCGCGCGCGAGTGATATGGTGATCAATCCCATGAACACCGACATTGTTTACGCGGCCATCCCTGATGGTCCGCGCGAAGCCGGCCAGATCGGTATTTACCGCAGCACGGATGCCGGCGACAGCTGGGAACTGGTCCTGACAGGACGCATGTCGGATATCGTTATCAACCCGATCAATCCTGACATTCTCTATACATCCTCAAGCAAGGTTTTCGGCAGCGGCACTGCTGACCGCTACGGGATGTGGAAGACCACGGACGGAGGGGACAACTGGTTCCAGCTCGATGTCGGGATAGTGGATTCCACGATGGGACGTACGAGTATCGGTATCTGTGACGCGCAGCCGGATGTGCTTTATATCGGGGTTTCGGAAGTGACCGGTGACGATCGCACGCATCTGATTGGTGTATTCAAGACAACGGATGCAGGTGCGCAGTGGACCAGGCTCGATGTCCCCTTCGACTACATGGTATCGCAGGGGTGGTACGACAACATTATGGGCGTGCATCCCACCAATCCAGACATCGCTTACGCCGGGGGCGTGAAAATTGTGTTCACACGCGACGGCGGCGAGAGCTGGGAGCGCGTGAAGGATCAGGGGTACGGTGGCATCGTGCATGTCGACCAGCATGCCATAGATTTCAACCGCAGCGATCCGTCCATTGTTTATCTCGGGAATGATGGCGGTTTCTTCGTTGGCAGCAGTGACGGGGCAGCGTGGGAAAAGAGGGACAGGGGACTCAGCATCACCCAGTTCATTGGCGGCGCAATGCACCCCGCCAGTAATGCCGTGCTGTTCGGCGGCACGCAGGACAACGGGACACTGCTCTCAGACGACGCGCCCGATTTCAACCTCGTCCTGTACGGGGACGGCGGCAACGGCGCCATCGATCCGCGTCGTCCCGAGGTCATGTTCACCACGAAGGAAACGCTGAAGTTTTATCGTTCCGAGGATTTCGGAGCCACGTGGACAAGGAAACAGCAGGGCCTGGGACTGGATCGCTCTCTGTTCTATATCGATTTCGCCATGGACCCGAACGATCCCGAGGTGTTGTATCTCGGGACATCACGGCTCTACAAGAGCACCAACAGTGGGGAGAGCTGGTCACTGAAAAACAGTTGCCTGATTCCGGCAAACGGAGGCTGCTACTATATCAGTGCCGTCAGCGTGGCACCGTATGACGGGAATCTCGTGTTCGGCGGCGGCACGGGTGGCGGGGTTTCCATATCAACCAACGGCGGTGAAGAATGGAATACGGTGGCGGATTCCCTCCTGCCAACCGGGTACTGCAGTTCGGTCCGCAGCTTCAGTCCGGGCAACATACTCGCGACGTATTCGACGTACGGAATCGACAAGATCTGGCGCAGTACCGACATGGGCATCAACTGGAGCAGCATCAACGGTGATTTGCCGGATGTGCCGCTGAACGATGTTATCGAACTGGACGGGAAGATTATTGTCGCTTCCGATGTCGGTGCCTTTATCAGCGAGGATGCTGGGCAGCACTGGCAGCGCTTCGGGAATGGTATGCCCTCGGTTTCCGTCCAGCGTTTTGTCTTCAACGAACGCACGGGGATTCTCCGGGCCATCACCCATGGACGTGGCATGTACGACCTGCAGTGGATGGTGCCGGAGGCCAAGGCACCGCAATTCGTTTCCGCGCCCGATACTGCCGTGTATGAGAATGGACAGCTGTTCGTGTATGCTCCCGTGGTCGAGGGCTGGCCGCTGCCGGCAATGTCCCTGCAGTCCGCTCCGCAGGGAGTGGAGTTTGACTCCGTTCTCGGTATTGTTCGCTGGATCGTACGCGATGACAGTACACCCTTCGTCCTTTATGCGGAGAACGCAGAAGGGAATCAAACACAGCAGTTTATCGTCAACGGTTTGCCGCAGAGCCAGGCGGACTGGAGCATCGTCCAATCGCAGCCACTGTCCACTCCGGTCAACGTTATGGCACTTGGGGGAGATGATGCACTCTGGCTGGGACGCGACAGTGCGCTGGTAACGCTGTCTCCCGATGGCGGGATGACCTGGAAAACGGTGGCGCTGCCGGGAACCAATGCGCAGGTGATTGATATTCACGCGTTCGATGAGAACCGGGCCGTGGTCGGGACACGAAGCGGACAGATATTGAAAACAACGGACGGCGGAAACAGCTGGGCGATACAGTTCAGTCACGTCAATGCGCGGATTGGCAATATTGCCTTCCGGGATGAAATGAACGGCATGGCGGTGACGGATGATCCGGATCGCAATAATCTGGCACATGTCTACGTCACGAGTGACGGTGGGGAGCATTGGACGGAAACCGCGGAGACCATTGCACGTTTTCCCATCGACAACACACTGACTTTTGCCGGTGATACCCGTGCCTGGTTTGCGGTTTCAAATCTTTCGAAATCTCCCCCGGAAGAGCCGGACATTCTTCGCAGCTCCGACAATGGGGCGAGCTGGAGGCCGACCGGCGTTTCGGCACAGAATGTCGCTGGAATTTCCTTCCTCGACAGCGATCGCGGATTCTGCGTTGATGACCTGACCGGCTTCGTGCGAAGGAGCATCAACGGTGGCGTGAACTGGCGTTCCGCCTTCTATCCCATGGGCGGTGAGCGCCTCGCTGCCGTCAGCGCCGTGCAGGGGAGCCAGGTCGTCTGGATAATCAGCGACGATGGTGCGTGGGTGACTCCCGACGCGGGCAGCAACTGGACAAAAACTGTCAGCATCGCCTGTGGTCCCGTGCAGGACGCGGTGTTTGCGGATTCCGCCACCGGTTGGATCGTCAGCAAGAGTGGAATCGTACAGAAACTTGTAGCAAATCCGCTTCTTGATGTGTCTGATCTCCCTGAAGGCATACCGGGAGATCTGCGTATTACCGGTATTTTCCCGAATCCCGCCGCCGCTTCGGATCCACGCGTCCACGTGCGTTACGCCACCGATCGCAGCGCCACGGTCACGCTGGCGCTCTACAACAGCGCAGGGAACCGGGTCAGGCAGCATCCCGCCAGAACCGTGCACGCGGGTATCCACCAGGCGGTTTTTAATACTGCAGGTTTGCCGTCCGGTGCGTATTTTGTATCACTCACTTCGGGAACAGCACAGGTCACACGGCGTATGATGATCACGCAGTGATCGCAGTCTGTACCACTGTACCGTCGCCGAATTTGATGAGCGTCTATCACACTCAAGGAGATACCATGAAGTATTTGCGTGTTCTGTTGTTCGTTCTGCCTCTGCTTGTCGTGGCTGCAGCCTGCAGCGATGATGACGGGACGGTTGATCCGAACGGCAACAATACAGCTGACACTGAAAAACCAACGGTGCTGATCGTCAAGCCTGTGGCCGATCAGGAGGTCAGTGGCGACCAGCTTGCGGTTGAGATAATTGCGAACGATAATCGCAGGGTGGTCAAGGTGGAGCTGTATCTCAGTAATTCGCCGTTCCCCGTCTCCACGCTGACCGCCGAACCGTGGACGACCACGCTCGACATCAGTGATCTTGAACCCGGGGCGTATGCAATTTCCGCCAAGGCCTTCGATTCCACCGGAAACGAATCAAATCGGTCGACCGTGTCATTCGAGATAACGGCTCCCGGCGGCTTCAATTTTGTGTTCGTTGATGGCGCACAGTTCACATATGATCGTTGGAGCCTCGATGCCAGCAACGAGGTTGTTGAATCCACAAAGAGTACGTACACTTCGCATTTCGAGGCTGGTGACGGAAGCTCCATGGGCGGAGAAACCGACTGGTATCGAATGATTTCCACCGACAGCCGGAGTGGCCGGTCGGATACACTCATTGCTCGCACGGATGCGGCAAACAACCTCCAGGTATACGGGCTCGCCAATTCACTGGTGGAACGCTTTACGCGTGAGCTGGTTGACTCAGGAACGCTTCCTGAGCCGCCAACGCTGCCGGCACCGGAATGGACCTACCTGGCGAAAGTCAATGACGAGAGTGGTGCGCCGCTGGATCCGGGTGGCACCTGGAATGTGACGCAGGGGAACGGAATTGAAATCTCCTTCGGACTGATTTCCGCAACCATTACCATGGAAGGTGCCTTCGTCGAGCAGGGCGAGGCGTTCCCCGTCAAGGGGAAGGACATCAGCACCTGGAAAGTGCGCATTAACGTCCGGATCAGCATTCTGGGTCAGAACAATGACATCCCGGTATATATCTGGTTTTCCGATGACCCCTCGGGACAGATTCGGCTTATGCAGGAGAGCGCTGAACTTAATCTCGGCCTCATACAAATCCCTGTCGAAGGTGATTTGCAGATGCTGACCGACTGGCAATAATTAACGAGAAGAATCCATGAAACCCCGGTATTCACCGGGGTTTTTTTGTATGTTACAGGAACTGACGTTAGCTCGTCCGCTCAAAATAATCCTGCCTACCTGATGTGGAGCATACTGCCATGAAGTGTCTTCTCATCGCCGCTCTCATATTCTTGACCGGCTTTGTACCCCCTCTCCATTCCCAAACTCTTCCTCTCAAGCAGAAATTGCGTTATCAAATTCCCGAAGATGCAGAGCTCGTTCCGCACAGCATCATCGTAAAGTTTCGATCTTCCGTAGAACATCGACTTCGTCGTGAGGCCGCGAACATCGCTGCGATTTCTCCCCTGCTGGCACGATACGGCGTGCATGACATGCGGCAGATGTACCCGCGGCACGAATCCGTCTATCTCGCTGATGGCGCCGAAGTTGCCCTGCAGCGTATGTACCGTCTCGAATACAGCGACGATGCCGATCCCCGCCTCGTGGCCGCCGCATTTGCCAAGCTCGAGGACGTCGAGTACGCGGAACCGGAGGTGGTGCAGCACCTGCTGTACCGGCCGAACGATCCGCGGCTCGGCAGCCAGTATGCCCTCAGCCGTGTCGAAGCCGAAAAGGCCTGGGATATCAGTACAGGATCCGAAGACGTGGTGATCGCCATCGTAGACAGCGGTGTGCTGCTCACGCATGAGGATCTCAAGGATAAGATATGGGTCAATCCCGGGGAGGATATCAATGGTGACGGCGTCTATACGGAAGCCGACATCGACAGTATTGACAATGACGGTAATGGCTATGTCGACGATATCATCGGCATCGATTTCGTGGGCCCTTCACTCGTCATGGGTGGTGCCTACTATGACAACAATCCTGATCCCACGCGTCTCGGGCATCCGCACGGCACGCATGTGGCAGGTATCGCCGCTGCCAGCGGTGATAACGGCAAGGGTATCGCCGGACTGGCATACAACTGCAAGATCCTTCCCGTGAAATGCGGATCGGATCGTTACGCACCCTCGATTCTCCGTGGATACGACGGTATCGTTTACGCTGCGGATATGGGTGCCGACGTCATCAACTGCAGCTGGGGAGGTGGCGGTTATCTGCAGAGTCAGAAAGAGCGCATTGATTACGCCATCTCGAAAGGCGCCATCGTCGTCGCAGCCGCCGGCAATACCGGGACGGAAACCGTCTCGACACCCGGAGCCTATCCGAATGTGCTCAGCGTCGCAAACACCAATTCAACCGACGGGATTGCTTCCTCCTCCACCTACGGTTCCTGGGTCGACGTTTCGGCTCCAGGCACGAGTATCCTGAGCTGCGTGATCAACAATGATGCGGCATATCAGGAATTCAGCGGTACGTCGATGGCCTCGCCGTATGTCGCAGGACTGGCGGGACTGGTCAAAAGCCATATGCCGTCGCTCACGCCGGAACAGATATTCGAACAGATTCGTGTGACCAGCGATCCGATAGATCACCTGCAGCACAACAGGTACACGAACAAAATCGGCAAAGGACGCATCAACGCATATCGTGCGCTGACCGAATCCTCCCCAGCGGTGCGCCTGGTCGACTGGTACTTCAGCGACGAAACCTATGGCAATGGCGATGGCATCCCCGAGCAGGGAGAAAAGCTGGAAATTGTCATGCGCTGGAAAAACCTTCTCGACGCGACACAGAACGCGGTGATCACGCTGTCAACGGAGAATGAATACGTCACGGTCAACGACTCCGTATTCAACGCCGGAGCCATCCCGACCTTCGGTGAAGTCACCAATGAAAGTCAACCGTTTCTCCTTACCATCGATGACGTTTATTCACCGAACAATCAGGTCAACCTCTTTTACCGGGTGGTGGATGACGAGTATACGGACTATGGCGGCGTGTTCTTCATCCAGCAGCCGACGTACAGGGATCACGATATCAACGACGTTCGTCTGACACTCACCAACGACGGCAATCTCGGTTATGATGACCTTTCCGGTGTCACCGGATCCGGCCTGCGCTATAAAGGACAGGAGGACGTCCTTTTCGAGGGTGCGCTCATTGTCGGCGCTGAGGTGAACATGGTGCCAGTCGTGGTCGACGTCGCACGCACCGGTGCGAATTCCCAGCAGAAAGACTTTGCCGGTGAGGGACTGGTCTACATCGATACCCCGGGTAAAATTGCGGAGCAGCAAGGCTATGCCGATTTCTGGGATGCCAACGCCCCGCTCTCCGGTCGCATACAGACCCGGGTTACCCTCAACAGCTACGCGTTTACGCGTCCCGAAGGACGCAACATGATATTCCTGCGCTATACCTTCCGCAATATTTCCGCGAATACGCAGGAGAACTTCCATGCCGGACTCTTTTTCGACTGGGATGTCAGCTCCAATTCCCAGGCGGATGTGGCGAAATACATCGATTCGCTGAAACTGGGTCTGACCTACGACTCCCTCGGTATCCCGCCGTTCCCTGTCACTGTCGGCACCGTGCTGCTGTCACCCGAATATGGCACGAACTACTGGGGCATCAACAACCGTGACAACGACAACGATACGCGCATCGGGATCTACAACGGTTTCGACAAGGATGAGAAGTGGAAAGCGCTATCGTCCGGCATCGTGCAGCCCATCGCCGGCGTCACCGACGTCTCGCAGCTGCTGGGCATGGGGCCCGTGGATATCGAGCCCGGCGACAGCATCGTCGTCGGCTTTGCCATCATTGCCGGGGACTCACCCTCCGATGTCATGGCTTCCGTGCCAAATGCACGTGCGCTGTGGGATACGATCAATCGTCTTCACAATGCTACTGCCGTCATCCCGGTTGCACCTGTTCCATCGCAGCTGACGCTGCACAGTGTCTCACCACAGCCAACAACCCTTTCACACGGCAGTATTACGCTGGACGTCGAGATGGCGAAAAGCGGTAACCTGAGCGTGGAACTCTATGATCTGCTCGGCCGCAATGTCGCCACACTCATGCAGCAGTGGCGTCCCTCCGGCAGGCAGCATATCCCGCTGTTTCTTCCCAATATCCCCGCAGGCAATTACATCCTGCACATCGATGGTCTGAAGACAAACCGACAGCAGATGCTGCTCGTGCTTCCGTGACATCACAGAAAAAAAACGTCATTTTTTTCAACTTATTTTGTCCACCCCACCCATTCGAGAGGTATATAGAGAAAAGGATGTCCATTTGTTCTACGTGACCACCGGCTGCTGCCGCGTCCGGCAGGAGCTTCGGAATGTCAACCATGGAAGAAAAACAGCTTACCGTCGAGGATATTGAGAAAAAACAGCGATTGCTCGCTATCCTCTTCAAAGTCTTCATCGCTGTGATGATCCTGATTGCCTGCGTTTTTGCAGGTTGGCTCATTTCATTCATCAGCTACGCCTCGGAAATTATAGGCGTAATCCACAATTCAGGACTCGCGGAACCGCTGGCGAAGTTCGCTGGCAGCCCCTGGCTCGGCTGATCACGGCTGGCAACCCCGTTTGCGCCACGACAGGAGTCACTGTCGGGACTCTTGCAGCCCCTGATTGATGTCGGAAAATATCGATGTTGATACTCCCTGCGTATCAGCATCGATTTTTTTGTAATTTTTTTGAATCGTGAAATATATATCTAATAAGGGGTTGCGGCGATTGTGAATTGCGGGTATGCATGCTGTATTTGCGTTGAATGCCGCAGAAATATATATTGCGGCCGCTTTAAACGAGAAAAAATTCTCGAAAAATGGCTTGGAAAAGAGGCAATGACGCAAACCGATCAGCAAATTATTGAAATTCTCGGGCGGTATCCGGCAAAAGACGCCGCCTGTCTCATCGACCTGTTGCAGGATGTACAGGAGTGCTGCGGCTATCTTCCGGACCGGGAGATGCAGCTTGTCGCCCGGCACGTTGATATTCCGGTATCGCGCGTGTATGGTGTGGCGACGTTCTACAATCAGTTTCGCTTCCAGCCCCTGGGAAAATACGTGATCAAGGTTTGCAGGGGAACAGCGTGTCATGTGCAGGGCTCGCAGGGAATACTCACGACGCTCGAGCATGAACTGGGGATACGTGCGGGAGAAACCACCAAAGATCTGCTATTCACAATCGAAACTGTCGCCTGCATTGGAGCCTGCAGCATCGCTCCTGTCATCGCGATCAACGACACCTTTCATGGAGGACTGACGACCAAATCCCTCCAGAAGCTTCTGCGGAATTACCGCCGCGGGGAGGAATTGGCGGAGGTAAAACGATGAATACATTCGCGCAGAACATCTTTGAACAATGCCATCACACCGCCACCGATCCATGCCCGCATTTCGCACGCTGTGTGCATGAGGGACAGCAGTGCGAAGGGGCAGAGGTCAGTGCGCAGCGCCTGGCGAAATACACCCGTGAGCTGCGTCTCGAACAACATGATTCCCCCTTCGTGTTCGTCGGTATGGGAACCTGCGGACTCGCCAACGGCGCACAGGAAGTATTTGAAGCATTGCGTGCGGAATGTGACGCGCGCGATATCCCGGCCCGTATCATCCCCGTGGGATGCGTGGGCTTTTGTGCACGCGAAGTCATCGTGGATATCAAGCTGCCGGGACATCCTCGCATCAGCTACTGTGAGGTGCGTGGCGCGGATATTCCGCGCATCGTTGAACGTACGCTCCTGGAGGGGGAGGTGCTGGAGGACAAGCTGCTCGGAGCGTTCGGGCAGGGAGAGCAGCCGGGCTGGGAGCAACTGACGCAATTACATGATCTGCCGTTTTTCGCACGACAGATGAAAATCAATCTCGAAAATTGCGGTATATCCGACCCCGAAAATATCGACCAGTATCTCGTTCGTGGCGGGTACAGGGCGCTTGCTCATGTCATTGAGCGAGGCAGCCCGCAGCAGGTTATCGACGATGTGCTGATGGCGGGACTCAGAGGCCGTGGTGGCGGTGGCTTCCCGACGGGGAAAAAGTGGCAGTTCGCCCGGGATACGGAAGCAGACAAAAAATATCTCATCTGCAATGCCGACGAAGGGGACCCCGGGGCGTTCATGGATCGGGCACTGCTTGAGGGCGATCCTCATCGCGTGGTTGAAGGAATGATCGTGGCGGCCTATGCCATTGGCGCGTCTGCCGGGTACATTTACTGCAGAGCGGAGTATCCACTTGCCATCAGTCGTCTGGAAAAGACCCTGGAAACCGCCCGTGCCTACGGCCTGCTGGGGAAAAACATCCTCGGAAGCGGATTCGATTTCGAAATGCGCATCAAGAAAGGAGCCGGGGCCTTTGTCTGCGGCGAAGAGACTGCGCTTATTCAATCAATTGAAGGTCAGCGCGGCATGCCGCGTCCGCGTCCGCCATTCCCGGCAACCGCCGGACTCTTCGGAAAGCCGACTGTCATCAACAATGTCGAAACCTTTGCCAATGTGACTACGGTGTTCAAGTACGGTGCCGAGAGCTACGCGGGCATCGGAACGGAAACATCGAAGGGAACGAAGATCTTTGCGCTGTCGGGTCAGGTCTGCAACGTGGGACTCGTGGAAGTGCCGATGGGCGTCACACTGCGGGAAATCGTGTTCGACATTGGCGGAGGCATTCCGAACGGCCGGAAATTCAAGGCGGTACAGATCGGAGGTCCGTCAGGGGGAGCGCTGCCTGAAACCGTCATCGATACGCCGGTGGACTATGAAAGTCTGAAGGAAATCGGTGCGATGATGGGGTCAGGCGGACTCGTGGTCATGGACGAGAGCACCTGCATGGTCGACCTCGCGAAGTATTTCATGACCTTCATCCAGAGCGAATCCTGCGGGAAGTGCATTCCCTGCAGGGAAGGAACGAAGCGGCTGCTGGAGATTCTTGAACGGCTTTCCCGCAGTCATCGTGACGAGCATTCGCAGGAAGACGCGCTGCTGCGCTTCCAGGGAATGGTGTATCTCGAACGACTCGCTTCGGTGATCAAGGATACCTCGCTGTGCGGACTGGGACAGACGGCAGCCAATCCCGTCTTGAGTACACTGCAGTATTTCAGGGAGGAATACGAGGAACATCTTTATGATCGCCACTGTGCGGCCGGCGCATGCCGCGAACTTCTGACGTACACCATCGATACAGAGATCTGTAACGGCTGCGGGGTCTGTGCGCGGAAATGTCCTCAGGATGCCATCGTAGGCAACAAGAGGCAAGCCCACTATATCATCGACGACAAGTGCATTCGCTGCGACCAGTGCCGCGTGAATTGCAACTTCGATGCCATCTGTGTGAACTGAGACCGGGAGCAATGAGACAATGCATATTACACTGAATGGACGTGCCTGCTGGGCAAAACCTGGTGAAACCATCCTGGATGTCGCCAGGCGTGAAGGGATCAATATTCCTACGCTCTGCCATCTGAGCGGATTTTCCCCGACAGGCTCCTGCCGTATCTGCACCGTGGAAGTCGCCGGCAGCGGTGCACTCGTGCCCGCCTGCGCATATCCCGTGCAGGAAGGTATGGACGTGCAGACAAACAGTCCCCGCGTGCGTCGTGCGCGGAAAACCATTATTGAACTGCTCATCGCGAATCATCCGCAGGACTGTCTTTACTGCGTGCGCTCCGGGAATTGCGAGCTGCAGAAGCTGACACAGGAATATGGTGTACGCACGCATCGCTACGCCGGAGAACGGCGAAAGGCACGGATCGATATCGCGAGTCCGGCAGTGGAACGTGACCCGGAGAAATGCATTCTCTGTGGACGCTGCGTTCGCATCTGCCATGAAGTGCAGCATGTCGGTGCCATCGATTTCGTGCACCGCGGCTTCCGCAGCGCCGTCGCTCCTGCGCTCGAGCGCAGTCTCAACACCGTGACCTGCGTGGAATGCGGGCAATGCATCGTGCATTGTCCGGTCGGCGCTCTCACGGAGAAGAGCCATCAGAAAGCCGTGTGGGAAGCGATCAATGATCCCGATCGTTTCGTGGTATTCCAGGTTGCACCTGCGGTACGCGTCGCACTCGGTGAAGAATTCGGCGCGCAGCCGGGTACCGTTGTCACGGGAAAAACGGTGGCTGCTCTGCGGAGACTCGGAGCGGACCGCGTATTCGACACGAACTTCAGCGCGGATCTCACCATTCTTGAAGAAGCACACGAACTGCTTCAACGCATACAGGAAGGCGGGCGTCTGCCGATGATGACGTCCTGCAGTCCCGGCTGGGTCAAGTTCATCGAACACTGCTATCCCGACCTGCTCGATGGACTGAGCAGTTGCAAGTCGCCGCATGAAATGCACGGAGCACTGCTGAAGTCGTACTATGCCTCGAGCATCGGTATGGATCCATCCAGGCTCTTTGTCGTATCGGTCATGCCCTGCACGGCGAAAAAATATGAGGCCCAGAGACCCGAACTGGGAGCGGATGCGCCGGATGTCGATGCGGTACTCACCACCCGTGAGCTGGCGCGCATGATACGGGTGGCCGGACTCGATTTTTTCAAGCTGCCCAATGAAGGCTTTGATGACCCGTTGGGTGAATCAACAGGCGCCGGTGCCATTTTCGGTGCAGCCGGAGGGGTGATGGAAGCTGCGCTCCGGACCGCGCATCATGCGCTGACGGGCGAGGATATGCGTTCCCTGACGTTTGCGCCGATCCGGGGACTCGATGGTGTCAAGCAGGCAGAAGTGCGTATCGGAGACGTTACGTTGCGCGTTGCGGCTGTCAGCGGACTGAAGAATGTCAAACCGCTGCTTGACGAAATCCGCGCCGGGAAATCACCCTACCATTTTATAGAAGTGATGGCCTGTCCCGGAGGCTGCGTAAACGGGGGAGGACAGCCTCTTCCGTCAACACCGGAAAAGCTGCGTTTACGTACCGAGAGCATCTACCAGCTCGACAGGGAATCGCCGCGCCGCTGCAGTCACCGCAATGAAAGTGTCCTGAAGCTGTATGCGGATTTCCTTGAAAGGCCCGGAAGCCATCGCGCGCACGAACTTCTGCACACGCATTATGTGGCGCGTGAGGCAGATTGAATTCTGAGAATATGACATCCTCCTCTCACCGCGTCTGTCGCTTCCTCTCCGCAATTCCGCGGGGAGGAAGCGCAGCCGGCCTCTGGTCGCTGCAGGAGGTTTACAATACGTTTAGCACAAGTTGAGGATAGAACCATGCAGAAAATCCTGCTCGTCGACGACGATGTCGACATCATCGAGACGTACCGCGCCGTGCTCGAACAGGCGGGATATGAGGTACGTTTCGCGCACGATGGTGCATCAGGCTTCGAATTGTTCAAGAGCTTTCTGCCCGATGCTGCCGTGGTGGATCTCGCGATGGAACATTTCGACAGCGGGTTCACGCTGTGCAAGCGCATCAAGGAACTCCCTGCGGGGAAAACCACACCGGTGATAATCCTGACATCGGCCGGACACGACACCGGATACCGCTTCTCTACCCAGAGCAATGAGGAAAAGCAGTGGATTAAGGCAGACCATTTCCTCGATAAACCGGTCGCACCGCAGGACCTTCTGCAGTTCCTGCATGACCGCGTCCTCAAAACCGCCGACGCCTGAGCGTCGGTCCCGCCAATCTGGGTATAAACAGACGGTCCCTCACCGCTGAGCGATGAGGGACCGTAACGTTTTATCGTTTGGGAACGACCCGTGAAAAAATTATTTCACGATATCGAGCAATTCAACTTCGAAGATGAGCGTGGCATTCGGACCGATATCCTGTCCTGCACCCCGCTCGCCGTAGCCCAGTTCGCCAGGGATATACACTTCCCACTTCGAACCCACCGGCATCAGCTGCAGTGCTTCGGTCCATCCCGGAATCACCTGCCCCACACCGAACTCTGCCGGCTCACCACGTTTGTAACTGCTGTCGAATTCGGTGCCGTCAATCAGCGTACCGCGGTAGTTCACGCGCACCTTGTCCGTCTTCTGCGGCTTGGGTCCGTCACCCATCTTGATAACCTTGTATTGCAGGCCACTCTCGGTGGTGACAACGCCTTCCTTTTCCTTGTTCTCGGCGAGCCACTTGTCGCCTTCTTCCTTGTTCTTCGCGCCCGAGGCCGCACGCTCTTCCTGCTGCTTGGCCATCAGCTCTTTCTGGTATGACATCCAGATTTGCTGGGCATCTTCTTCCGTCATCTTGGTCTCACCCTCGTTCATCAGATCACGCATCGCTGCGGCGACAACGGTCGGATCGACATCGATGCTCTGCATCTTGAAGTTTGTGCCGATGTTGTAACCGATTGCATAGCTGACGCTGTCTTTGCGCGTTTTCAGGTCAACATTTTCCTGCGCGTTATTCTGGCATGACATGAGCAGCATGGCCAGGGTGAGGATAGATAAGAAACGCATAGAATTAGATCTCCAGTATGAATAATGGTTCAGAGTTCTCAGTGCAAGACCATTAAAGTAGAAAACTTTTCCGCCATAGTGCAAACCATCCTTTTGTCCCTCCTTTGCACCATTGCGGTTCTACATGCGATCCCTTCGATTCGTAGCGTCTTCAAGTCTTCGTTTCCACCTGAAATATGCAGTTTCTGCATATTTGTTTGCGTGTGGATATGCAGTTTCTGCATAATGTGGCTGTACGGAGTCCCGGACAACTGGAAAAAGGCGATTGTTCTGCACAACAGCGGGTATACATATAGAGATAATATTTCGACGGCGGACGCCGGACTGAGTGCGTTGGAGTATTATCTGCGCCATTATCATCACTCGAGCGAGGAGGAGTGGCGTGCACATTTCCATGAGGGTCGTATTCGCAGGGGAGAGGAAATACTTTCTGAAGTCAGTCTGCTGCAGGCCGGAGACCGCATCAGTTACAGTCGACCTGCATGGGATGAGGAGGATGTCCCCACGGTGATCCCGCTGCTCAGTGAGGGCGATGGCTGGCTGGTGTTCGCGAAGCCATCGGGCTTGCCCGTACTGCCCGGCGGCGGTTTCCTCGAAAACACCATGCTGCGTCTGTTGCGTCGAAGTTTCGGTGAGAACCTTGCCCCTGTGCACCGGCTCGGCCGCGGCACGAGCGGCGCCATGCTGTTCACGAACAGCGATGCCGCCGCGTCTATGCTT
This sequence comes from bacterium, assembly GCA_020444325.1. Classification (NCBI taxonomy): domain Bacteria; species bacterium. The sequence goes on along the minus strand of JAHLLD010000007.1, from coordinate 11,649 downwards.
TCGGCTGCCATGCGTGAGCGTCGCATTGAAAAGACCTACCTCGCGCTGGTTGTCGGACTCCCTGAGAAGGACAGTTTCACAGTCGACATTGCCATCGGGCGTGTGCCCCATCCTACACTGCATGCCGTGTACGCCGCGATGCCCGGCGGCAAACCCTCGATCAGTCATTGCCGGGTCCTTCACCGGGATGCCGCACAAAATGTCACACTACTCGAGGTTCGTATCCCCACCGGCCGGCCACATCAGATTCGCATACACTGCGCGGCGGCGGGTTTTCCTCTGCAGGGGGATCCTCTTTACGGAATCGGGGGAACGCCGCTTGTCCGCGAGGATGGCAGCGTGGCAGTACCGGGTGACTGCGGGTATCATCTGCATTCCTGGAAACTGTGCTTCCCGTCCCTTTCCGGAGAAGGAATGGTAACCGTCGAAGCGCCTCCACCCGTCGTACTGAATCCCTCCTGAATGCTGCAGAAGTCTCGCAGTCCCTGTTTCCCGCGGAAATCTTCTCGGGAGGGAACGCATTCCGCACGCTGAATTCACTTGCCGGGTGGCGGGAGTTTTCGTAAAATCCTGTGTTGAAGACAATGAAATGCGAAGATGCCGACGGCACCGCAGGTTCTGCCGCCGCCTGCCATCCGGTACCGGTATCTCGCAAGATTACCGAAGAACCTGGCGGTGTGCCTGATCAGGGGAACACGTATCATGAACACAGATTATTCTCCGCGGACGTTGTACAGGCTGCCCTGGAACTTCGCGGACAACGCCATCAGCTGGCTTGAACCAACGAGTACATGCAATCTCTACTGCGACGGATGTTATCGCGAAAACCGTAATTCCTCGCACAAACCGATCGACGAGGTGCAGCATGAGCTGGACGTTTTCGAACGTCTCCGGAAATGTGACGGTGTTTCGATCGCAGGTGGGGAACCGCTCACGCATCCCGATATCGTCGAGATCGTGCGCAGGGTAAAGGCCAAGGGGTGGAAGGCCATCATCAACAGTAATGGGGCGCTGCTTTCGCGCGAGCTCCTGCGCGAGCTCAAGAGGGCGGGATGCGATGGATTTACCTTTCACGTGGACAGTGGGCAGAAGCGCCCCCACTGGCAGGATAAATCCGAAGTCGAACTCAACCAGCTCAGGCAGCAGCTTGCTGACATGCTGCATGAGGTGGGGGGTATGACCTGTTCGTTCAATGCGACGGTGTATCCCGAAACCCTGCGCGACGTACCTGCAATCCTCGAATGGGGACAGCAGAACATTGACCGCGTGCATGTCATGGTCTTTATCAATTATCGCATGGCCATACTGGGCAAGGATTTTGATTTCTATGTCGGTGATCATCAGGTGCAGTTCGATGACATGATGTACTCGAAAAATGACGATGATCGCAGAACGGATATCACTTCGCCCGAAGTTGTGGACACCATCCGTGAGATGTATCCGGACTTTATGCCGAGCGCCTTTCTCAACGGGACGGAGCAGCCTGACACGTATAAATGGCTTCTTACGGGACGGATGGGAAACAGGAAAAAAATCTTCGGGTATGTCGGTCCACGCTTCATGGAACTCGTGCAGAGCTGGACACATCTGACGACGGGGAAATATCTTGCCTACGCACCGCCCGGTCTCCAGAGAAAGGGACGGCTGTATTTCCTCCTCGCCCCGTTTGACAGGGGACTGCGGCGCATCATGCGAAACTACTTCAGGGCATTGTTCCGCGCTCCTTCCGCGTTTTTCAGACGTCTGCACTTTCAGTCCGTCATGATCATCCAGCCCGCGGATGTCCTCGACTCCGGTTCCGTGAACATGTGCGACGGCTGTCCCGACATCACCGTCTGGAATGATCAGCTTGTCTGGAGCTGCCGAATGGAGGAGCAGATGCGCTGGGGGCAGAATATGCGTATGGTTCCACGGAAACATGAAAGTGCTGTTGCACACGACAGTATGCCCCAGGAAGCGGTGGCGGAAGCGCCGCGCGATATTTCCTGACCCCTGCGCCGGATGCTCACATTGTTCCTTGGCACGGAGCGCTGTAATTTCAGCACTTCAGCAATAACGCGGGAACAAGGAAATGAGCGACCAGCTCGACAGTGCCGATTATTATCACATCGCCTACGATGCGCATGGCATCATGAATCCGCTTGCGGACGACCGGCTTCTTTTCCTGGCCAGGCAATGCGGTCTCGATGCACAGTCACGTATTCTCGACATCGGCAGCGGCAACGGGTGGGCTTCCATGCTCCTGTGCCGCGAGTTCGGCTGTCACAGTACGCAGGTGGATATTTCGGAACAATGGACGGCGCGGGCGCGACAGCTCTTCGAGCAGGAGCGTCTGCTGGACAGGACGGAAATTCATTGCCTCGACGCCTCGTCCTTTTTTCTCGAGGAGAACACGTATGACCTCGTGCTCTGTCTCGGGACGGCACCTGTTTTCGGTGGATTTGCGCCCGCGCTTCAGAAGCTTGATCCGGCACTCCGGGATTCCGGCCACATTATCATCGGTGAGCCCAGCACGGAACCGCCCCTCCCACGGCGCTACCAGGAGTATCTCGATGCATTCGGGTGGGAGATATTTTCTTCAAAAACCCTCATGCGTCTGATCGACGACTGTGGCATGGAAATGCTGATGACCCTCCGTAGTACCGCAGATGAATGGGACCGGTACATGGGCCTGCAGTGGAAAGCCATCAGTGACCGCCTGCGCGAGGCTCCCGATGATGCGCAGTTGCAGGAATTCGCCGAATGGGCCCGCGACGAGCAGGAATCCTATCTCCGATTTCAGAGGCACTGGGTCGACTGGAATATTCTGCTTCTGCGCAGCCTGACCTGACGAGGCCCTGCTGCTGCAAAGCCCGGTCTGGAGAATATTCCCGGACTCCGTATATTGAGGGATGGACCTGCGTGCACGAAACGTTCTGACGCCCGGCATGCGCTATATGATCAGCGCTGCGGTGTTCTTCAGTATGATGGGGTTGTTTGTCCGTCTCGTACGCGACATCCCGTTCCTTGAAGTGGTCGTGTTTCGTGCACTGGTAAGCCTCGTCATCTCCGCCGCACTTCTGCTCCGGGCGGGAAAATCGCTCTGGGGAAAAAACAAGGGGCTGCTTTTCCTCCGCGGTCTCTTCGGGTTTCTCGGTCTTTCGGCTTACTTCTATACCATTCACGCGATGCCGCTCGCGGAGGCCGTGACAATACAGTACACCAATCCGTTGTTCACGGCTCTCTTCGCGCCCTTCATTCTCAAGGAGCGAACGCATGGGAGCGAATGGCTGGCGGGGTTGCTCGCGTTCGGCGGCGTTCTGCTGATCGCACAGCCAACGTCGGTATCGGCCGTGCTCCCGGCGCTGATCGGTCTGGGAGGCGCCATGTGCAGCGGACTTGCCTACAACATTGTGCGTAAGCTCGGTATGGAGGGTGAGGACCCGTTGACGATTGTCATGTATTTCCCTCTCATCGCTGTTATCCTGGCCGCCCCGCTCGCTGCGACGAGCTGGCGCATGCCCGTCGGCATGGAGTGGTTGATTCTGCTCGGTGTTGGTGTGACGACACAGATCGCGCAGGTCTCGATGACAAAGGGATTGCGGCTGGAGCGCGCTGCGCGGGCGACGGTCGTGAACTACTTCGTGATATTTCTTTCCACCATGTATTCGCTGCTGCTCGGCGAGTCGCTGACCATTTACTCCTTCCTCGGCATGGCCGCAATCATCGCCGGCATCACCGTGCTCAGCGGCTGGCGTCCCTCACGTTTGCGCAGAGCGCGCTGATCCCGTTATTTTTCGACAAACGAACACATCACTTCATTTACTCACCATACACAGGAACACATACTTTGGAACGAACACTTGCAATTCTCAAGCCCGACTGCGTCAGGAAAAACCTGATCGGCGATGTCATCAAGCAGATCACCGAAGCCGGATTCCGCGTACGCGGCATGCGCATGGTGTGGCTGACGGCTGAAACCGCCGGCGGGTTCTATGAAGTGCACCGCGAGCGCCCCTTCTTCAACGACCTCGTTGCCTTCATGTCTTCCGGTCCCTGCGTCCCCATCGTTCTCGAGAAAGACAACGCCGTTGCGGACTTCCGCACGCTCATCGGCGCCACCGATCCCGCAGAGGCGGCAGATGGCACCGTGCGCAAGCTGTATGCCGACAGCAAGGGCGAGAACATTGTCCATGGATCCGACAGCGATGAAAATGCCGCGATCGAGATCGGATATTTCTTTGCCGGACGCGATCTGATCGATCAGGCCTGATGTCTCTCGGACGCTGGACACGGCGCGCCGGGGAAGTCCTTCTGCGAAATCCCTGGTGGGAATACCGGCGTGATGATGTGACACTCCCCTCGGGATCCCGGGGGGAGTATCATTTCGTGCACACCCCCGGATCGGTGATGGTCATTCCCGAGCATGAGGATGGCCGCATCGTGCTCGTGCGGCAGTATCGCTACCTCAACGATCGGGAGAGTGTGGAGTTTCCGGCCGGGGGTGTCAAAGAGGGACAGGGGAGGGAACAGGCCGCAAGGGCGGAATTACGGGAGGAAGCCGGGCTTGAGGCTGCCGAGCTGCAGGAGATCGGGCAATTCAATCCTTTCAACGGCGTGACTGACGAGCTCTGCAGTGTGTATCTCGCCCGCGGACTGCGTGCCTGTGCAGCAGCGCCTGATGAAACCGAAGAATTTGAAATCCTCACCTTGCGCAGCGAGGAATTTCCGGCGATGGTGAAAGACGGGCGCATCTGGGATGGCATGACACTTGCAACATGGAGCCTCTTGCGCAGTATGCGGGAGCAGAAGTGATGCTGCATTCCGTTTCCCGGTGGAGGGTGTATTTCCCGCTTCCATTCACCATGCTTCTCGTCTGCATGCTGATGCTTCCCCGGACCGGGATGGCGCGGGGCACATTGCCACGGGATATGTCAGCGGGACCTACGCCTGCGGTGAAGCTCGGATGTGAAGTGCTGCTTTCGGATTCACTGCATTTGATCAACGGCAAGAGGGTGGGATTGCTGTGCAACCATACGTCGCTTCTTTCGAACGGCGTCGCGTTATTCGACACCCTTCGCCAGCTCGATGCCGTGGAACTTGCAGCAGTGTTCACACCGGAGCACGGTTTCACCGGAAGTGCGGATGCGGGATTGCATGTCTCTTCAGGCCGCATTGGTGACATTCCTCAATACTCCCTTTACGGGAATACGCGGCGTCCCACACACGAAATGCTTTCCGGTATCGACGTGCTGCTGATGGATTTGCAGGATGTCGGCGCGCGATACTATACCTATATCACGACCATGATGTTCTGTCTCGAGGAAGCGGCGAAGACGGGTACGAGGGTTGTTGTACTCGACCGCCCCAATCCCCTTGGTGGCGTGCAGGTGGAAGGTCCCATCCGCGACGACAGTCTGCAGAGCTTTGTGTCGTATCTTCCCGTTCCCGTGCGTCATGGGATGACAGCAGGAGAACTGGCGCGCATGGCCATTGGGGAGGGATGGCTGCGTGGTGGCGTGCGTCCTTTCTGTACCGTCGTCCCAATGCGTGGATGGAAGCGGGAAATGGTTTACGAAGATACAGGTCTGCCCTGGCGTCGTCCCTCTCCCAACATCATTTCGCCCGAGGCGGCGCTTGCCTACGTGGGCACCTGTCTGTTTGAAGGCAGCAACATTTCAGAGGGTCGCGGTACCGCAATTCCGTTCCTGCTCATCGGCGCCCCATTTGTTGACGGGGCCGCTGCAGTCGCGGCGCTGAATGGACTTCATCTGCCGGGCGTACGTTTCTCGGAGGAAACGTTCACACCGGAGTCTCGTCCCGGAGCACGCCACCCCCGTTACGAAGGGGAACGCTGCGGCGGCATTCGCCTGCAGATAACGGATGCGCGCAGCTTTCCGGCATGGCGATGCGGTGTGGAAATTCTTCGTGTCCTACGGCATCTGCATCATGGAAAAGTGCGCTGTACGTCGTATCTTTCCCTATTGACCGGTATCGCTCGCCCTTGCACAACATTGTCTGCGACACTGCGGGGGGCAATCGATGAAGACATCGCAACGTTTCGCCGCGTCAGTCTGCCGTACCTCCTGTACCACTAATCATATCCACGAGGCTTACTTCCATGCTGTTGAGGAATGCGCTGCTTCTCGTACTGTTTCCCATGCTTCTCTGCAGCTGTGGGCAGGAAAACAAAAAAGCCGAGATGGATGTGAAATCCGTCACCGACAGCGGCGGCGATGAAAGCGAACAGATGCTGACAGCAGATGACAGAGGCGCTTCCATCGCTCTCGATGCGCCTGTTTCGCTCACCTACCATTTCACTCGTGGAGACAGGTTCGGTTACGCGTTCACCTCGCTGCAGCAGGTGAATCTCTACAAGGACTCCGTCGCGGAAAAGAACCGGCAGGAAATTCGCCACTGGTATCGCTTCGAGGTACTGGAGGCCGCGGAAGGCGGAGGTGGGCGACTGCGTGTTACCTGTGACAGAGTGACCTTTCATGGAAGCTATGAGGCACCGGACGGCAAAAACGAACTCGACTATGATTCGGACGCGGACAACAGCTACGAGGTCGAAAAGCGCTTCGCCGAACACAACGCTCCCGTGGATGCACCATTCGAGATCACGGTGGATCCGGATGGCCGGATCAGCAGCGTCAGCAAGCTTGACAGCGTGGTGAAAAATTATCTCCGCGATGATTACGGTACGACAAGAAAAAGTGATATTGAAAGCATAAAGCAGGCGATTTCGGTGGCCAAGCTGAAGGCGGTCCTTCAGCTTGCCTTTCAGAAACTTGCCGATCACCCGGTCGCAAAAGATTCGACCTGGCAGATTGTACGTCCCGAAACGCTCGGCTATCTTGCGAAAGAAGATGTCGCCCGCTATACCGTCAAGGACATCGTGAGTTCGCCGAAAGGGCGTGTTGCGCACATCGCAGTGCATATCAGCTCACGCTATACAGGCGATAAAACCTTCGATACCGGTCAGGGGATGGCAACAATGGACACCTTCGATGTAACCGCAGGGGGTATTACGGTGTTCAATATGTTGCACGGTCGCATGCAGCGCAGAAATCTTCGCACGGATGTCAATGTGCGCATGTATGTCGAGCCCCCTGACGAGCTCAAGGAACTGGCTCCGGAGCAGGCAAAAAACTTCTGGTGGACGCAGAAGGCCTACACTGAAGATCGTATAGAACCGTATTCTCCCACGACACTGGACAACTGACGAGCACCGGCACGCATGCTCATTATTCCCGCACTCCATATCCGCAAGGGACGTTGTACCCGCACCGCCGAAGGCGAAGCCGGAACAGAAGGAAAGTATCCGCTGCATCCGGCGGATGTCGCACGACTCTGGCGTGGGGAAAATGCGAAGGCGCTGCACGTGGCCGGTCTTGACATGCCTGGAGAAGATCGCCCAAAGCAAATCTCCGTACTGCGGGCAGTCGTCGATGCCGTGGACATTCCCATTCAGTTCTCCTCCGCAATCAGCGGGGAAGACGACATCGCCGCCGTTCTCGAAGAAGCAGGCGCATCGCGCATGGTCGTTCCTGTCGCGCAGCTCCGTGACGGACTCGATCTGCAGAACCTGCTCTCCCGATTCGGACCGAGAAAGATCGTCGTGAATCTTTCCTTCGACGGCAGGGAGATAATTTCCGGCGGTTCCGTCACGGCGCAGCAGTTTACCGATATGGCCGCAGCCTGGAAACAGCAGGGTCTGCAGCGTATCGTCGTTACCGAAACAAGTATGCAGATTTCGCTGCCCGGAGCTTTCGCGGATTTCTTGCATTCGCTTGCTGAAAGGACTAACTTATCAGTCACGCTGAATGGCTCCGTCCGGGAGTACAAGGATCTCAAACTGCTGCAAAACCTCTATCCCCGGAAAATCGATTCCATAATTCTGGACGAAGCATTATATTCCAACGCTTTTCCCTGCCAGAAGATCTGGCGCAAAGCGGAACAACAGCTGATCACTCAGCACAAGCTACTCTGAGTCTGATGCCCTTCAACACAACAGACATGGGATTCCCATCATTGATATTTCCCCGTTACGGGTCGGGAAAGTCATTGACATTAAAATCATTATTCGTATATTCTTGTGTGAATATTTTTCACATAAGTTGGCTGTTTTCAACGATTTCTGGGAATTCGGCTCGCTCATTTACGTAGCTGTTCGCTCTTTTGTTTTCCGGTCCGGTATTGTTAATACAATATTTCGTGTAAATAGGTCTTTTTTTTATTGGTCATTGATATCAGGTGTGCTTATGAGATTACCCTTTCTGCGATCTTGTTTTGTGATCGCAAGCCTGCTGGTCATGTCAAGCGCTGGCATGGCACAGACCGTCTACAGCCCTGACGTCTCTCGTGTGTTTGTCAGCGGCTTTCTGGGGTTGAATCACAACACGAACATGGGGGAGTTCAGAACCGATTGCGATTGTAATTTCGAAGGCGGTTTCAACCTCGCGAACATCGGCGCCCAGATCGGAGCGGACATTACGTACGCCTGGTCACCATCCTGGGCTGTCATGGCAAAAATCTTTTATGACAACAAGCACACCATGGAATCCTATGAGCGTGACATCGACACGCCGATCTCCACAGGGTCTCAGGTTCGGGTCGATCCGGTGACGTATGAGGAAATCGGTGATGTGTCACTCTCGTACCTGACTGTCGGACTCTATGCCCGCTGGCAGCCGCGTCTCGCCCGCTGGTACGTTTTTGCGGGTCCCGCCGTCGGTATTCCCATGGCCGCGAACATTCGTCATGATCAGGAAATCGTTGATGCGGAGCTGTCGTATCGTGAGCTGCTGGATACGCGTCGTGAAGTATCCACTGGCGAATTCGACGGAACGCTTCGACTCGAAGCGATGGTCGGTTTCGGCTACGATTATATCGTCCGACCGCGCTGGTACATCAACCCTGAAATCCGTGTCGGGTATCCGCTGACGAAAGTCACGGACATCGTAACGGACAGGGGTCGTGATATCGCCCTCGATGATTGGAAGGTGATGTCAGTCCAGTTCTCCATCGGGCTCAAGTACGAGGCCTTCTAATCTCCAATTCACGATTCCCCCTCACTATTGCGGGTTTGGATTACATGCAACGGTACGCATCTTATATTACTAGCCTCATTTTTGTCGCGGTTCTGCTGAGCGGCTGCTCCGGTACGGAGCCTGCCGACATCGCATTGGTTACGGGCGGTGTTGTGGAAAACGTCGGCGAAAATGTTAATTCCGCGTGGGACGATTACGCCCCGGCGGTAACTGCGAACGGAACACTGTTTTTCACTTCCCGTCGTCCCAATCCCAAGCGTCAGGATTACTGGGATGACGTGTATCGCGTCAACCACATCGAACGCGACTGGGAAAAGCCCGTGTACCTCTCCGAGGTCATCAACACGCCGGAATCCCAGGGTGCGATCTCCATCTCGCCCGACGGGCGTACGCTTTTCCTTGCGCTTTGCCGCCAGCCTGACGGCTTCGGCAAATGCGACATCTACATGGCGGAATGGAATGACCGCGGCACCGAGTGGTCCTCTGCCCGCAATCTCGACAATCCCGAAGGCAAGGACCTTCGCATGGAGCCTGTCGTGGACAACTTTGATCAGATCAACACGACGTACTGGGAATCCCAGCCTTCCATCGCGCCGGACGGACGCACGCTGTACTTCGCCTCGGATCGTCCGGGCGGCTACGGTGGCACGGATCTCTGGATGTCCCGCCGTCAGCTCGACGGAACCTGGGGACGCCCGGTAAATCTCGGGCCGGATGTCAATACCAAGGGCGAGGAGCGCACACCCTCTATCGCCTTCGACGGCCGCACCCTTTATTACTCTTCCGACGGTTTCCCCGACGGCGAGAATTCCAAGGCAGCCGGTGGTATGGACCTGTACGTCACACGCAACCAGGGCAGCCGCTGGTCCCGTCCGATGAATCTCGGATACCCGATCAATTCCGTGAACGATGACGTGTTCATTTCCTCAACCCTTTCCGGTGACACCCTGTACTTCGCGTCAAATCGTCCGGGTGGCTACGGGGAATTCGATCTGTATCTGCTTCTCGATCCGCCCTTCCCGCCTGACGCCGTCGTGAACATCTTCGGTGTGGTGACCGACATTGAAACCGGTCAGCCGCTGGCATCCACACCGATCACCATTGAGGATTACGGCACGGGCGAGATCATCAACAAATTCCAGAGCCTCGAAAGCGGCCAGTATCAGTTCATCGTTCCCGCCGGTCGCGAGTATCGTATCAGTGCGGAGCAGAAGGGTTACATCTTCAAATCGGAAGTGTTTGAAGTTCCTGAACTGACCACATACCGTCGACTCGAAAAGAATATTGCACTCGAACCCATACCGCCCATCATCACGGTTCCGCCGAAAACGAACCTGACCGTGCTCTTCGACTTTGACAAGGCGACCCTGCGTCCCGAATCCAAGCCCGAACTCGAGCGCGCAATCCGCTTCATTCTGCAGAACCCGGGACGTCGCTTTGAAATCTCTGCGCACACCGATGCACTTGGCACGGAAGAATACAATCTGGATCTCTCCGAACGCCGGGCAGCCGCCGTCAAGACCTATCTGGTTGAAAACGGTGTGCCGGAAGATATCATCATCAGCAAGGGCTATGGTGAGTCGCAGCCTATTGACGATAATGAGACACCACAGGGCCGCCAGCGCAACCGTCGTGTTGAGCTGACAGTCATTGAATAACGACACGAAGAGTTAAGAATAGATTTTTCCCAGCACGAGGTATGCAATGAATACAATGGTCACTGCTGTACGTACCATGCGTTCATGGAGCTTCATTATTCTGCTTGCCGCTTTCTTCGGTCTCTCGCAGACCGCAGAAGCGCAGCCGAACCTGAACTTCAAGCGCATCACGGTGAACTGGCCGACGATCGAGCTGTATTTCTCGGTCGGCTGTAACGGCAATCCTGCTTACAACATGGCAAAGCAGGATTTCAAGATTTTCGAAAACGGCGTTGAGGTCAAGGACTTCACGCTGTGGTGTCCCGATCCGACGGTGCGCTGCGCGATTTCGGTCGCCCTGGTATTCGATGCCTCGGGCTCGATGAGCGGGGCGGGGAACGCGGGTGCAAAAGCCGCGGGCCGTGCGTTTGTGGATCTGATGGACGGCGTGCTCGATGAGGCGACGATCATCTGGTTCAACACGGCAGTGAACATCGCCCAGCAGATGACCACGCTCAAACCGTTGCTGTACTCGGCGGTCGACGGCCTTCCGGCCGGGGGCGGCACGGCCGTCTGGGACGGCTGTTATGCCGGTATCATCGAGCTGATCAACAACGGCGTCAACCAGTGCCGTGCGGTGATCGTGATGACCGACGGTGGGGACAACTCATCGACACGCACACCGGCGGAGATTATCTCGCTGGCCAACCGCAACCGTATCCGCGTGTTTACGATCGGCCTGGGAACGTCGATCAACGCGACCGAGCTCGAGATGATCGCGCTGCTGACAGGCGGGCGCTACTACCAGACGCCGAACGCGGGTCAGCTGGCGGCGATTTACCAGGAGATTTCGACGATTATCTTCCAGGGCTTCCAGGAGTGCGTGATCACCTACGAGCGCGACTGCGCCGATGGCGGGATGCGCACGGTGGAGCTGCAGCTGGTGAACTTCTGCGGCGGGACGGACGTGAAGACGAAGA